>DASVBA010000859.1:0-2702 GCA_036376095.1 Chryseolinea sp. | reverse complement strand
GTTATAAAAAATAAACCCGCCCCAATTACTTGAGACGGGTAGCTCTGAATAACTCATTAACCTAAACTGAGCTGCTGTAGGAGAAGGATTCGAACCTCCACGGAGCGGTTAGGTCGCCAAAGGCTGGACTTTATTCCGTTTTCTCCACCCCCGAGACCGGAGGGCTTGTCTGCCAAATTTCAACACCCTACAAGGATCGTTGTGTGTTACGCGGGAGTGTGTGTGTTGTAAAATCTTTAACAAAGTAACGACGAAACTGGTCTAGCAATCAACAAACATCTGAATATTTGTAGATTTTTTAATATTGTTTCGTATTTTTGAATTATAGTCAAAATCAAAATTTTAACATGGCTGAAAATTATAAAGTTGACAATGTCGATCTGAAGATTTTGGAAATCCTCATGCAAGACGCCAAGAAGCCTTATACCGAGGTAGCAAAAAAAGCCTTCGTCTCCGGTGGCACAGTCCACGTAAGAATGAACAAGCTCGAGGAAGCGGGAATTGTCGAGAAAACCACTCTAAAGGTGAATTATGCTAAGCTCGGGTACGATATCACTGCCTTTATTGGCATATTCCTTCAGAAAAGCGCCCTTTATGACCAGGTAATGGCTAAGCTGAAAGCAATACCAGAAATAACCAATATCCACTATACCACGGGTAATTACAGCATGTTCACCAAGATCCACTGCAAGGATACAAACCATCTCAAACAGGTCCTGCATGACAAGATCCAGCAGGTGGAGGGCATAGAACGCACTGAAACCATGATCTCTTTGGAAGAAAGCCTCGACCGGAGCTTGAACCTGACCTGATCAAAACGGCCCCTCCTGGAAACTTGTACAACGAAAAAATGGAGTTGCGAACCTTAAAATGCCTTTTTTGTTATACTTTTGTAGGTTGTTTAAAATTAGTCTAAATAGGCTTCGATGAGCAAAGATAATCAGGTATTAGAGGAATTGACTTCAAAGGAATATGAGCACGGCTGGACTATAAATATAGAGACAGACTCCGCTCCAAAAGGCCTTAATGAGGATATAATCCGGTTGATCTCTGCCAAGAAAAATGAGCCGGCCTGGCTTTTGGAATGGAGGCTCAAAGCCTATCAGCAGTGGACTAAAATGACGGAGCCAAAATGGCCTAATGTGTCGTATCCGGCAATTAACTATCAAGACCTCATTTATTATTCCGCTCCAAAACAAAAAGCAAAAGCGAAGAACCTGGAGGATGTAGATCCCGAGCTCATTAAGACGTTTGAAAAGCTTGGCATTTCCCTGACCGAACAAAAGCGTCTTACGGGAATAGCGGTGGACGCGGTGATCGACAGCGTATCTGTAGCAACAACCTACAAGGAAACACTTGGCCAGTTAGGGATAATATTCTGTTCCTTTAGCGAAGCGGTGCAGGAACATCCTGAGCTTGTCAGAAAGTATATGGGATCCGTTGTACCCATCGGTGATAACTACTTTGCAGCGCTTAACTCCGCTGTCTTTACCGATGGCTCCTTCTGTTACATACCGAAAGGCGTCCGCTGCCCGATGGAATTGTCAACCTATTTCAGGATCAACGCAGCCAACACCGGGCAGTTTGAAAGAACGTTGATCGTCGCCGATGAAGGTTCATACGTCAGCTACCTCGAAGGATGTACCGCTCCAATGCGTGATGAGAATCAGCTGCATGCGGCTGTCGTTGAGATCTACGCAATGAAAGACGCCCAGGTGAAGTATTCCACCGTTCAAAACTGGTATCCCGGTGATAAGAATGGTAAGGGCGGGATATATAATTTTGTTACCAAACGTGGACTTTGCTTCGGCGAAAGTTCAAAAATATCGTGGACTCAGGTGGAGACGGGATCTGCAATCACATGGAAGTATCCATCCTGCATACTGAAAGGGGATAATTCAATGGGTGAATTTTATTCCGTGGCCGTCACCAATAATTACCAGCAAGCTGATACAGGATCGAAGATGATCCACATCGGAAAGAATACCAAGTCACGTATTGTATCGAAAGGTATTTCGGCCGGCCACTCGCAAAACAGCTACCGCGGTCAGGTTCACATTATGAAACGTGCCGATAACGCGCGCAATTTCTCGCAATGCGATTCCTTGCTTATGGGAGATAAGTGCGGTGCGCATACGTTCCCTTATATTGACGTCGAAAATAATTCGTCACGTGTCGAGCATGAGGCAACCACATCAAAGATCGGCGAAGATCAGATCTTCTACTGCTTGCAACGTGGCATCGATGAAGAATCGGCAGTGGCACTTATTGTAAACGGTTATGCCAAAGAAGTGCTCAATCAGCTTCCCATGGAATTCGCGGTTGAAGCACAAAAACTGCTTGCGCTTACACTCGAGGGAAGTGTTGGTTAAGCGCCATTCAACAACAATTAAATAGATACTGAAGTATGTTAAGCATAAGAAACCTACAGGCAAAGATTGGCGATAAGCAGATACTGAACGGGATAAACCTTGAGGTAAAGGCAGGTGAAGTACACGCAATAATGGGTCCTAACGGATCCGGCAAAAGTACACTGGCGTCGGTGCTTGCCGGGCGTGAAGAGTATGAAGTGGTAAAAGGCGAAGTGGACTTTCTGGGTAACAATCTCCTGGAAATGGCTCCCGAGGAACGTGCCCGTAAAGGTGTATTCCTTGCATTTCAGTATCCTGTTGAAATCCCCGGAGTGAGCACCATCAACTTCA
>DASVBA010000848.1:0-3204 GCA_036376095.1 Chryseolinea sp. | reverse complement strand
ATTATATATCCGAAGACGAACTCGAGTCATTTCGCATTTCTACAACTGGTCAGTACGGAGGTATCGGTGCGCTGATTGGAGTGATCAATAAGAAGACGGTAATAACTCATCCATACAAAGATTTTCCCGCGTACAAAGCCGGGCTCAAAGTTGGCGATGAGATCGTCTCCGTGGACGGGAAAGTTGTGCAGGGCAAATCAACCAGCGATATAAGCTCTCTTTTAAAAGGTCAGCCGAAGACCGATGTGGAATTGAAGGTGAAAAGGTTTGGTCAGAAGGATAATGTGGTGGTCAAGATCAAACGTGAGAAGATCATTCTAACAAATATTGCATACACAGGACTTGTTGAGCCAACAATAGGCTATATCAAACTCGATGATTTCACCCCAGGTGCATCGCGCGAAGTAGCTGATGCCGTGGTCAATCTGAAGGAGCGAGGTGCACAAAAAATAATACTGGATCTGCGTGAAAATCCCGGCGGACTCCTTCACGAAGCAGTTAACATTGTGAGTCTGTTTATTCCACGCGGACAGGAAGTAGTGTCGACGAAGGGAAAGGTTGACGATTGGAATAAATCCTATAAGACATTAAACACCCCAGTAGATACGGAGATCCCTATGGTGGTGCTTGTCAGCGATGGGAGCGCTTCGGCTTCCGAGATCGTAGCCGGTTCATTGCAGGATTACGATAGGGCTGTACTCATCGGCAAGAAAACCTTTGGGAAAGGTCTGGTTCAGACCACGCGCCAGCTCGCATACAATTCACAGTTGAAGGTGACCACGGCAAAATATTATATACCTAGCGGCAGATGCATCCAGGCCGTCGATTACACGCATAGAAAAGATGATGGAACTGTCGAACGGGTAGCAGACTCATTGAAATCGGAATTCAAAACAAAAAGTGGTCGAATAGTATTTGACGGAGGTGGACTTGATCCAGACATCACAACAGAAGATGAATACCTGGGGACCGCGACTGCAGCGCTGGTAAACTCGGGACTTGTGTTTGATTTTGCCTCTAAATATTGCACAGAGAATTCTACGCGCCCGAATTTATCCACTTTTGAATTGACTGATGCTGATTATGAGAAATTCCTGAACTTTCTAAAAGAACAAAAGTTTACATATTCAACCGCGATTGAACGCAATGCCAAGCAGCTGATCGATGCTGCAAAACAGGAACGCTATTATCCGGAGTTAGAAGTCCAGCTCAACGGGTTAAGGTCAAAGATCGAATCGGTGAAGGCCGCCGATTTGTCGAGATTTAAAGGTGAGATTAAGGATATTCTAGAAGAGCAAATTGCTTTTCATTACGGTCTACACGAAGGCCAGGCAGCCGTTTCATTACACAGCGATAAGACAGTGGTTGAAGCACGTAAGATCCTTAACGACTCAGAGGCTTACCACAAACTTCTTACTCCGCCGAATGGTCAGAATCCTAAGCCTTGAGACGTCGACCACAGTTTGTTCGGTTGCCTTACATGAGAATAATTCCTTAGTAGCAGTTGCGGAAGTTCACCTTGAACATTCTCACGCATCCAAACTTGCGCAGCTCATTGACACGGTTGTAAAGATCTCGGGGTTCTCTCTCGCTGAACTTGATGCTGTTGCTGTTTCTTCGGGACCCGGGTCCTATACTGGGCTTCGGATAGGTACCTCGACGGCAAAAGGTATTTGCTTTGCGCTAAATGTTCCGCTCATCGCGATAAACACACTTGCCGTCCTTTCAGAACAGATGAACAAGACTAACACCGAAAAGTCCTTGTTATGTCCAATGATTGACGCCAGAAGAATGGAGGTTTATTGCTTAATCACAGATGCAAAGGGATCGGTTGTTCAAGAGGTTGAAGCCAGGGTCATTGATGAAAAAAGTTTTGAAGATCTATTGAACGAACATCGTATGATCTTTTTTGGCAACGGAGCAGAAAAATGCCGGTCGGTGATAACACACAACAACGCATTTTTTGTTGAGGGAGTTACTCCTTCTGCTGTTCAGTTGGGCTCGATGGCATGTCGAAAGTTTGAAAGAGCTGAATTTGAGGACCTATTTCACTTCGAGCCTTTCTATTTAAAGGAATTCAAGGCTAAAAAACCATCCAATTTTTTGGATGCAGCGAACAAAACAAGCTGATAAAATTGTTTAGAGTAACCATGCAGGAACCGCAAGATCATATAATTAATAGAGTGACAAATAGTTCACTTGTCACATTCGACCTCGAAGATTACTTCGTGCCCGGGGAACGAGTGCAACTGGATATAAAGGATCAACTCTATGAGGGAATAATTTTGAAGGAGAAGGATTTCCGTGATTTTATTAAGGCGAATCGGTGGGAAGAATTTCAAGACAAGTTCGTCGCAATAAATTGTTCTGTCGATGCGATTATTCCGACGTGGGCTTATATGCTTTTGGCGATCGCCATGGAACCTTTTGCGCGCAAGGTTGTGTTTGGCACCCTGGAAGAGTTAGAGATTGCAATTTTTCAAGAGAGCTTGAAGAATGTAGAATGGGCGAATTTCAAGGGCTCCAAAGTGGTGGTCAAGGGTTGCAGCAAGGTCAATGTTCCTGTGGCAATTTATGTCGATGTTGCCAGCAAGCTGCAGCGTTATGCGTCCAGCATTATGTATGGGGAACCGTGCAGCACTGTGCCTCTTTTTAAGAAGCCGAAGGCGTAGTCTCCCTTAGTCGGCGGAACGAAACGCTGAATATCAGCACATTGAAAGTCTGATTCATCTCACTGCTCAATCTAGGATGAGCGGGTGATTAGTATGTGGATAACTATTAGTAGAAAAGTTTTTGCTGATGTTGTTCATCCATTACATTTGTGACCCCTTTAACCGAAAGGGCTTGGGAGCAAAAAAACTCGAAAGATTTTTGCTTAGTGAACGCAAAACAATTACCTTTGCACTCCCAATTTGGAAAATGGGTCTGAAATCGGAAGGATTTCAGAAATGAGGTTGAGAGACCACAACTATTCGCTACGGCGGATAAAACGTTCTTTGAATGAATGAAACTTGATAGCGGACCTAGCAAGACTCTTAAATGAGGGAGTTTTGCGGAAGTTAATTCTCGAGAGAGAATAGAATGAATAAAGGAACGAGCGAAAGGTTTGAACACTTATTGTAGTTTGGTTTAGGTGATCTTCGAAAGGGGAGCACTAGGCTGGACGTATAGCATGGACACTTGCGAGAGTGGAAGTGTTATGAA
>DASVBA010000834.1:0-4311 GCA_036376095.1 Chryseolinea sp. | reverse complement strand
TTCCCATCGCTGATGGTGAATCCATCAATGATTTGAAAGTTTTCGATTCTTATTTGGCTGACGGGGTGTACAACTACTTGCAACCCGATATGCACACGTGTGGATTCAGCAATATTCTTGCGTTCGCCAGGAAAGCGGAATCTTATCCGCAGGCGAAAGTAGTTCCACATGTGTGGCAAAGTCAGGTGGGACTTATCATGTCCCTCCACATTTCAAGAATCCAGAAAAACATCACGTATGTGGAGGACTCACGTTATTTCGAACACGCTATCATTCCGCGTGGATTTGTCTTTCGCGAGGGACAATGGTTCATGCCGGAAACGCCCGGATGGGGAATTGAATGGGCGCCGGATTATAAGCAGTATGTTAGCGGAAAAGAGACGGTTATTCAATGAAAATGATCGTATTCACCCTTATACCATATAACCTATACCCTATACCCTAACTCTCATCCTCTATCCCCCCCGTTAACCCACCGAAAAGTCGCAAACACTGGTCGAATTGTGTTACGGGCACGATTAAGGATGCTGGAAGTATTTCAATATCTTGGCATGATTTTGTAACACGACCAGCAAATCAGCGTTGTGAAAGAGTATGGTAGATCCGCAGCCATCAATTTATCCGTTTGGGATCCGCATCGATGAGCCTATAGCAACAGCTACAGACCTTCTTGTTTCGGCTGTATGTTTTTATGCTTTTTATAAGCTGACACAGAAAAAACTTCCGGGCCGGTCGCAATGGTATTTTCGTTACTATTTTTTGCTTATCGGAATAGCAACGTTTTTTGGAGGTGTTATCGGTCATGGTTTCCTGTATGCGTTGAGCTTTCCCTGGAAGCTGCCGGGCTGGACGATCAGTATGATTTCCGTTGCACTAATAGAGCGTTCTGCCATTTCACATGCACGACGTTTAATAAAACCGGCTGTAGTTCGGTTCTTTCTTGTCGTTAACATCGTGGAGCTCGTGATCATTATGACCCTCACAATGACTACGTTGGATTTCTTTTGGGTAGAATTCCATTCCGCATATGGATTGCTTATTGTCGTATTTTCATTCCACGCCTATACGTATTTCCGTACGAAGGACAAGGGTAGCGCTACCATCATGTGGGCTGTCGGCATTACGGCGATTGCGTCTCTGGTGTTTATGAATGAATTGTCGCCGCATACATGGTTCAACTACCTGGACCTCAGTCATACGTTGTTGGCGGTTGCATCGTATGTTTTTTACCAGGGGGCGTTGAGGCTTCAGCGAAGAGAGGGCAGACTTTCCGAGTAGGTGGTTGCGTTCAAAGGGACTTCATGAATTGTCCGACGTTAAGACGTCGGCCTTTGCTTGTTAGGGTAGCAGCACAATAAAAGTTGTGCCTTGGTCCTCCTCGGTCAACACGTTAATCTCGCCGTTGTGGGCTTTAACAATGTCGTAGCTTAATGACAGCCCCAGACCAGTGCCCTGACCCGTCGGCTTGGTGGTAAAGAAAGGTTGAAAGATTTTATCCACAATACCTCGTGGAATACCGGGCCCGTTATCTTTTACACTGATCTCGATCTTGTCATTTTGTCTTTTTGTTGTGATTGATACTGTCGGTTCAAATCCGGCAATATTGTTCTTCTTTTTCTCGATCGCCGCATAGAACGCGTTGTTAACGAGATTAAGCACGACTCGACCTATTTCCTGAGGGACCACATTGATCTTCTCAAGAGTTGTATCAAAGGAGGTTTCGAATTTAGCGTTGAAGGACTTGTCCTTTGCACGTAACCCATGGTAGCTTAAGCGTAAACATTCATCACACAGCTGGTTAATGTCGGTTAACTCGCGTTGTCCCGACCCACTCTGACTGTGCTGTAACATACTTTTAACAATACCGTCGGCGCGTTTTCCGTGATGGGCAACTTTCTCGAGGTTTTTCTTTACATCGCTTGCAATACGCTTGGCGTCGTCGAAGTTTCCCTTGTTCGCTTCTTCCACCATTTCATCGATCAGTTCATTGCTGACCTCGGAGAAATTTTTTACAAAGTTCAGAGGATTTTGAATTTCATGAGCTATACCGGCAGTCAGCTCACCCAGGCTGGCCATTTTCTCGGACTGCACAAGGCGCGACTGTGCGGCCTTCAGGTTTATGAGTGCTGATTCGAGATCAGCTTTTTGGGATGCGAGCAATTTATTTGCTTTTTGTTTTTGTTTGTTATTATAAAAGATCACGGCAGCTATTAATACAACTGTAGTGAGACTACCAAGCAACATGTTTTGACGAATTTTACTTTGGTGAGCCACTCGCTCCTTCTCAAGTTCAACGGCTTTTCTTCGTTCTTCCCATTCCAATTGGTATACCTGGTTGTTTTTTTCATTTGTCGTGAGACTGTCCTTAACCATTGTTGACATTCGTAAGTAATGAATTGCCTTTGATTTGTCAATGGGCTCGTAATAGTCGGCAAGCATCGCGCTGGCATCCATCAACACAAGAGGACTTCGCATTTTGCGTGCTTGATCATACGCGAGGGTAGCGTATTTTAATACCGAGTCTCTTTTTTCTAAACGACTAAAGAGTTTTGCAAGGTCCCGATCAAATTCGTGCACTGTAAACACCTGACCGGCATCTTTCGCGATCCGTCTCGCATGTTGAAAATAATACAGTGCGGAATCGAATTGTTCTCTTTCCATTAAAACCCCGGCGATTGACGCGTATGAATAGGCTGCAAACAATTTTGGCAACTTTCTGTTTTGGGCTACACGCAGTGATTGTGTTGCGTAATAATATGCGGAATCCACAAGTCCAATCTTCAGCATCCCTTCTGCCGTATTTGTTGTTGCAGCCCAATGAGTTAGTGGAGTGATTTCCACCAACAGATTTTTAGATTTCAGTGGCTTTAAGCTCCACTCGAGAACTTTCTTATAATCTTGTTGCTTTAAGTACGCAAGGGCAACAGTGGTCGATAAATTGATTTCATCCTGGAAAAGATAGTGGTCCCTCGCCAGTTGAATTGCCTGAAAGGAGAGATCAAGACCCTTCGCCCACTCGCCGATCACACTATGTCTGAATGACAATTTTGTCAATGCATATATCTGACCCTTTACATAACCAATATCTTTTGCCAGGGATAGCGCTTGAGAAGCCGCTTGGATTCCTTTATCTGGATCCGACATAGAGTACACGTCGGCTAAAGCAAGGAGAGTGTTTACGCGATTGGAATCGGCCTGAGAGGAGGTCAGTGCTTGCTGCAGACTGTCTGCTAAATTCTGATTGTCGCTGCCCTGCGCTGAAATACGAAAGGAGTAGTGAAGTAGCAAAATTACTATGGAAGCCTCGAACACTTTAACCAGGGTAAACCTGAAAGTATTGGCTGAGATACTGACGAGGAAACGTACTGTTTTGAAAATCGATCGCATGCCTTCACGTTACAGCGGTAAATGTACCTCAAATTTACTTCCTTCACCTTCTTTAGTCTCCACCTTAAGCTCCCCGCCGTGCACTTTTACGATATCATAACTCAGTGATAATCCAAGGCCGGTACCCTGGCCGGTTGGTTTTGTGGTGAAAAAAGGTTGAAAGATCTTATCCAACATTTTCTGTGATATACCCGTGCCGTTGTCGCTCACACTGATCTCAATCTTGTCACCCCGCTTTTTTGTCGTGATCGAAATTTTTGGTTCAAATCCGGAGACGTTGTTCTTTTTCTCATTCGCCGCGTAGAATGCGTTGTTAACAAGATTCAGCACCACTCGTCCTATTTCCTGTGGAATGACATTGATCTTTTCAAGGTCCGGGGCGAAAAAGGTTTCGATTTTGGCGTTGAACGATTTGTCTTTCGCACGTAAACCATGATAACTCAACCGTACATATTCATCACATAGTCGATTAATGTCAGTTAATTCTTTCTGACCTGAACCACTCTGACTGTGCTGTAGCATATTTTTCACGATCCCATCTGCACGTTTGCCGTGGTGGTTGATCTTATCGAGATTCTTTTTTACATCGAGCGCAATAGCCTTAGCTTCATCAAAGTTTCCTTTGTTCACTTCTTCGACCATTTCGTCGATCAACTCGTTGCTTACTTCCGAGAAGTTATTCACGAAGTTCAACGGATTCTGGATTTCATGGGCAATGCCAGCGGTGAGCTCGCCCAAAGAAGCCATCTTCTCTGCCTGCACCAATTGGTTCTGAGTTAACTTGAGGTCAGCAAGAGTTTTGTCCACTTGCTGTTTCGCCGCTTCAAGCTTTGCAAAGTCTTCATAGCGCGTGTAGGCCGCTGAAAATGCATCCGTTACCGCTTGAATCAATTGAAGATGATCTTTCTGAAGCTCGTCGGTATT
>DASVBA010000832.1:0-7070 GCA_036376095.1 Chryseolinea sp. | reverse complement strand
GGACGCGCTAATTGTCATTGAAGCTGCTGAGAAGGGCGGTGCACTGATCACCTCAGACATCGCAAACAGTTATAACAAGGATGTATTCGCATTTCCGGGAAACATCGGGAGAAGTTTCTCTGAGGGATGTAATAATCTCATCAAATCAAATCAGGCCCACCTTATTACATCGGTGAAAGATCTGGAGTATGTCATGAATTGGCAGGAAGGTGTAGACAATTCGAAAAATGTAAATAAGTTTAACCTGGACGTGTTCAACGATGATGAGCGATTGATCATCACTGTGCTTCGGGAAAACAACGATCAGATCGCTATTGATGAGTTGAGTTGGCGATCAGGGATTGCGATGAACAGGCTTGCATCACTATTGCTGAGCCTGGAGCTAAGGGGCATAATTACATCAATGCCAGGAAAGATTTACAAACTAACCGGAAACTAGTAGCTACCGTCGCTGCCCTGACTTTTCTGATTGCACTTTTCCTTTATCATCTCGTATGCCTTGAGATCGCCGAGTTCACCCGCCTTGCTCAGATCCAGACATCCATTTTTTATATCCCCAAATTCTATCCGAAGAATTCCACGCATGAAATAGGCATCAACATTTTTAGGATGCAGTTGGATTATTTTAGAGCAATCATTTATAGCATCTTCATACGCCTGCAAAAACTGCTTTGCTTTACCCCGATTGAAGTAGGCCTCAATATTATTTTCGTTGAGGGAGATACAGGAAGTAAAATCAGCAATGGCACCGTAGTAATCCTGTAACTTCATTTTGACATTACCTCTTGCAAAATATGCATCGCCGAACTTATTGTTCTTTTCAATGGCCATATTATAATCTTTCATTGCTCCATGCCGGTCGTCGAAATTATCCTTGATGTTGCCACGAAGGAAATAGGCTGGTGCATAATTTGGATCGGCGTCAATAGCTTTGTTTAGATTCATCAGCGCCTCCGTGAACTCTCCCTTTTCGTAAAGCTCCCGTCCTTTTTGCGTAAGCTCCTTCGATGTTTGTGACAATGCAAGGGTTGAGATCAGAAAAAGGCAGGACGCCAGTGTTAAACGAATCATACGAGATTATTTGATCAAAGTTAAGATATAAATACGTACGCGCCGCAACTGCGAATAAAAAATCAATCAACCTGCGAATACCTCAGCGGCCATGGCAAGTGCTTTTCTGAGCTCTGTGTCACTGACCAGTGATTTCCCTTGTTTCGATTGAACAAATGATAGAATGTCTTCGGTAGGCAAATTACCCACCAGGTCGTCGTTCGCCATGGGGCACCCTCCGAATCCTTTCAAAGCTCCATCTATTCGCTTGCAGCCTGCATTAAACGCAGCCTCAATCTTTTCATAACGCGTTTGAGGAGTAGAATGCAGATGTATTCCAATTTCCGCTGCGGGATAAGCGCTTGTAAGTGAAGTGAACAACTGATGAATAGTTGTTGGTGTTGAGATTCCGATCGTGTCGGCTAAGGATATTACATCCGAGCCAAGGGTCAGCAAGACATCAACGAAACTGCCGACGAGTTCAGGAGCATAACGATCACCATAAGGATTTCCAAAACCCATGCTTATGTAGGTTACCAGTTTCTTGTCGGTCTTACTACAAATATCTTTTATCTCGTTCAGGGTGTTAAGCGCCTCTGCGATCGTCTTATTGGTATTCCTAACCTGAAAGGTCTCGGAAATTGACATCGGGAAACCTAAATAGGCGATGGATTGAAATGACGACGCCTGTTGTGCTCCCCTGGTGTTGGCGACTATGGCCAGGAGCCTTGACGTTGTGCCAGAAAAATCAAGGCCGCTCACAACCTCTGCGGTATCCTTCATTTGAGGTATCGCTTTCGGCGATACAAAGCTTCCAAAATCGATTGTGTCGAAACCTACTTTAAGTAATTGATTAATGTACTTAATTTTCGCAGAGGTGGGTATGAACTTGTCGATGCCCTGCATTGCATCGCGTGGACATTCAATGATCTTCATGTTTAATATATATAGCTGTTATAACTCTGATAGTGCATTACTCAATAATGGTATACAAAAGTGAAAGGAAAATAGATACAAATACCGGGCTATAATGCACTTCGTCCCCAATTTCAATATTTTTGTGAATTTTGAGAGATTAATTGACCCATTGAAACCACACCACCACTATGCCATTACCCGAATATAGCGGCACACTGGGCATGAAGCGTGCCGCTCATCTTTTGAGAAGGGCGACGTTCGGCGCCACGAAACAACAAATAGATACGTTCGCCGCTTTCACACCCGGTCAAGCTATCACCGCGCTCTATCGGCAGGCTTTGCCTGAACCAGTTCCTCCAATCGATCCGAAGACCGGGCAGGAATGGGTGATCTCCGGTGTAACAGACGCTAACAGTGACGGCGGAGAACTTGAAGAGTTCTTCAAGCGCTGGTTTATAGGACAAATGATGAGTGTCGGAATTGCCCCGTCATTGTCATTAGCGTATTCAGCGCGCGAGAAACTCGTCTTCTTCCTTCATTCTCACTTCACAACAATTACCTCAAAGGTTTCAAACAGCAGGTCCCTCTACTTTCAAAACCAGTTGTTCAGACTCTTTGCGTTGGACGCGGCTAATCCTGATCCTATCATAAACTTCAAGACCCTTACGGTGAAAGTGAGCGTTGACAATGCAATGCTGCGATTGTTGGATGGTAATCTGAATGTAAAAGGAAGTGTCAATGAAAACTACGGTCGTGAGCTACTTGAACTCTACAGCCTCGGCCGCGGACTGGAGGGAACACTACCTCCGTCACCAGGCCCTGGAGATTATCTATTGTATACCGAAGAAGACGTCAAGGCCGCTGCTAAAGTTCTTTCCGGATGGGATGTCGATGATACATTCGCAGTAATAGATCCAGATACTAACTTACCCCGGGGGACTGTGAAGGGATCGATCAACAATGCTTCCGCGCATGATAACGACCCCAAACAATTCAGTGCCCGCTTTAATAATGCAACCATCCAGGCAGACCCGTTGCTGGCACCTGGTGGTACTCCAAATGAGGCAAGTGCGCTTGATGAGATTCAACAGTTGATTGATCTCATTTACGCGAAGCCGGAAACAGCAAAGAATATCTGCTGGAAGATTTACAGGTTCTTTGTTTATGCACCGCATACTCCGCAGGAAAGCCTTGCTATCGATGGCCCCATCATCACAGAAATGGCGAACACTTTTGTTAGCAACAACTTTAAGATCCAGCCTGTGATAGAGAATTTGTTGCGCAGTCAACATTTCTATGAAGCAACTGCCGGTACTGTCACAGATGACAATTTCGGGGGGATTATACGCTCGCCGTTGGACCTCGTGTTGCATACGCTTCGGTTCTTCGAGGTTCCGATTCCTGAGATGACAACTGATGTAGCCGGGTTTTATGAGGCTACCGGAGAAATTGTCGGCCATGTGTACAATCAGGCTATGAGCTTTTATGAGCCCTATGATGTCGCGGGTTATGACGCGTACCATCAATTCCCGATCTATCACCGTTTCTGGATCACCCCGAATACATTAGCAAACCGATACAACTTCGTTCGAAGTGTCATTACTTCGACGGAACCAGGGATGTTCAAAGTGAATGTGTATGACTATGTGAGAAACAATATTCCTAATGCAACGGCGGCGGACGCGAGACTACTCGTAATGGAATTGGCACGTTATCTTCTGCCGGTCACTGACAACCTCACTTTTGACGATGCAGCTGACGACACTTCAGGACTAACAGCCAAGCGGGTAAACTATTTTAAGGAGCGATTCCTTCAAACTTTTGATGAAGCCTACTGGACGACACGCTGGAACGAAGGTGCAGGAGACTTGCGAGACCAGTTAGAATACCTTTTTAATGCGCTCATGCAGTCGCCAGAATATCAACTTGCCTAACGAACACACAATGAACAAATCAAGAAGAGACTTTTTGAAAAAGCTTCCGCTGGCGATGAGTATTCCCTTTACTATCGGAGGCATCCCGTTACGTGTTTTAGGCGAGGCGAACTCCCTCTCACGAATGGCCGCTGCCAGCAACAACGACCGCGTGCTGATTATTTTACAAATGCACGGCGGCAACGATGGCTTAAACTGCCTTATTCCTGTTGAGAAATACGATGAATACTACAGCCGGAGAGCCAACATCGCTATTCCCGCTAAGAACAGCAGTAGAAAATATATAATGCTTGACAGCACAATAGCTTCGGATGCACAAGTTGGTCTTCACCCCGACATGCAGGCGATGAAAGGACTGTATGACATAGGCAGGCTCGCCGTGGTTCAGGGTGTGTCATATAAGAATAACAACGGATCACACTTCCGGGGCCGCGACATCTGGTTTATGGGCGGCTCAGCAGATGACTATTATCAATCGGGATGGGTGGGACGATACCTGCAAGGAGAATTTGCTCCTCAGCAATATCCCGAAGAATTCCCTAACCCGGAAATGCTTGACCCGCTTGCAATAGAAATGGGTAATGACGTGTCGCTTATATTCCATCAGCAAGGAAACATTCCAACGTCAATTTCTCTCAACAATCCTGAAAGTTTCGCACAGATGGTTGGCGAGTTGGAAGGGTTCATAGATGAGGAAGTCGACCCGCGGGGGCTTCCTCCGGAGTTTCTGGAAGGATCTCCGTACTACAAGGAATTAGACTGGATCCTCAGCCTGGAGGACAAGTCAAAGGACTACGCCCAACGCTTATATGAGGTCTATCTGGCGGGCGGTCAATCATCCGTAACATATCCGGAGACCTATCCATTTAACGCGCCGGAGGGAAGCTTAAGAAATGGATTGACCCCGCAATTAAAGCTTATTGCACGAATGCTGGCCGGGGGATGTAAAACGAAGGTTTTCCTCGTCAAGATCGGTGGTTTCGATACTCACGCAGATCAAGTCGAAAAGTACGACCCAACGATGGGGGCACACGCAGCATTGATGTATCATATATCATCAGCAATGGCTGCCTTTCAGGACGACCTGAGAGCCCGGGGCCTCGAAGAGAGGGTGTTGAGCGTCACCACCTCTGAATTCGGCCGCAGAATTCAATCGAATGGAAGTTTTGGCACAGATCACGGAACCGGAGGCCCGCTGTTTATTTTCGGACGTGGCGTTGAGCCTGGGGTGGTTGGTAAGGTACCTGATCTATCGCAGGGCAACGTGGAAATGCAGTACGACTATCGGTTGATTTACGGGAATCTGATGAAGGATTGGATGCTCGTGGATGATACTCGACTAAATGAAATTTTTCCCGGCCTTATGACGTCGGCGGGGACTTCAGACGGTGTGGTTTTCGAGCCTCTTCCACTGGCGCAACAAGTCATCACAAGCACTGAAGGATTCATCGGAGACCGATTTGCGCTGAAAGAGTGTTATCCAAATCCGGCCCGGGAAAAGACAACTGTTCATTTCTTATTGAATAGTTCTTATCAGGTCTCTGTTAATTTGATGAACAATGAAGGTAAGCAAATGAAGGTGATGGTTGACGGCGTGTTCGAACCCGGTGAGCACAAAATCGAAGTTGACCTCGCTGGTTTACCTGCGGGGAATTACGTTTATCAACTTAAGACCGGATTCTATAAAGAATCAAAGAAACTTGTAATTTTAAAATAGAACACAAACAGCACCAATGAAAAGACTCAACCTCTTCCTACTTTGTCTTTTAATAGTTGTCGGCGTCTTCGGACAGGAAAAGAAACGGAAACCCTCTGCATACAACAAACAGAAACAGAATCAGGAAGAAGAAAAATTCCTGGAGAAGCAATGGTGGCTTGGGTTCAAGGCCGGCGCCAACCTCTCCAAAGCAAACGTCGAAAAGACGTATTCCATCATAGCCCCTACTAACTACGAAGCCAGTACGATCGGTAAGAAGTACGACAATTACAATTTGCTGGGATCACAGGCTACTATCGAGGTCTCATTTTACTTTAAGCGGTTCCTTCTGAGTTTTCAGCCAACGTATCAACATAGCCGTTTCTCGTATTCAAATTCGTTCGAGTGGTCTTCCACTGATGAAGCTGCAAACCATGTTCAGTTGACTTTTGATCAGGAACAAAAGCTCGATCACATGATCCTTCCCCTGATCATCAAGTATGATATTTACGGGAACAGACTAAGACCTTATGTTCAGATCGGTGCATATTCCGCTATTCTCCTCAACGCCACAAAATCGGTAACCACAACAGGGATTGACAATGCCGCCGGTGGAGAAAATGAATTCGCTACAGAAACCATTAATGTTGGGGCGACAGACCTCTTTGCAAAATATCACTGGGGACTGATGGGCGGTGTCGGAGTCAATTACAATCTCGGTAATAACGTACGCCTCAACCTGGACGTGATGTATAAGCTGGGTATGAGCAATATCTCTTCCACCGACAATCGTTATGGAAACGACAGGCTTTCCGGTGTAGGGGATGCAATGGATGATCTCACGCTCGATAACATTTCGGTATCGCTGGGATGTCTCTTCCCAATGAGATTCCTATCCAGTGGCTTCAAAACATTAGATAAATAATTGACATGGCTATGTTCAAAAAAAATATCTCTGTTCTTTTAGTTGTCATCGCGTTGTTCTCTTTTGCTTCCTGCTCTGAGGATTCAAATCCAGAGTACGACACTCAAACGTTCACGACCATTTTTGATAATAATCAATTTGATGCTTCCTATTTTCCCATCGATATGCAACAAACCCCCGATGGCGGATATGTTATTCTCGGCGGAAGAAAGCTTGCCGACAATAACTTTACGGGAATCTATCTTCTGAAAGCAGATAAGTTCGGAAATTTTGTGAAAGAGATCGAAGTGGAAGAAACTTCCGTGAATCCAGTCGCCGAGTTTGTCGAGTATCAAACCAAGTACTATTTCTTCTGCATGGATCCACTGACGCAGGTGGCGCAGATCGCAAATGTCGACGCTAACCTTGAGTCAGTTACCATCACCCCAGTTCAGGGTGGCCTGACGTATCCTGCCGCTTCAGCATTTGTTGATAACAATTTTGTTATGCTTGGCTACAACAACGGTGACAAGCAGACTGTCATTTCCATTCTTAATGCCGATGGTGG
>DASVBA010000818.1:0-2053 GCA_036376095.1 Chryseolinea sp. | reverse complement strand
CTTATCGTAGTTGTTCACTGGCATGGCGTTTAAAACGTCACAGAGCCGGTTGTTGATCAACTGCCAGAGTTGGATCACATGTTCGCTCTTCGCCTTCCCGTATGCATTTGCAGACACCCAAAAATCCTGCTCATAGATTATATGAGGAGGCGTAGTCTCATATTGACCACATATGAATCTCCGCAGGTTGTTTTGTGCAGAATCGATAAGGTGGCCGAGGACCTCTTTCTTACTCCATTTATTAGGTAATGGTTTTGCAGTGAATTCTTTCTCGGGGATGGACGAAATTTTTGTAGCGTAATCGGCAACGATACGCTGCAGCTCTTCAGTTACTTTTTTCATATTACCATTCTGCGGTTGGATCAATCTTAAATACTTCACTCATTTCATCCAGCAAAGGCTGAAGGTGTTCGCTGTGTTTACCGGAACGGCCGCCATATACCGGGTCAATGCCTTCCCATTTCGGCAATTGAAGCTCAGTAGTCTTCAGCGTTTCCTCAACACGCTCCATCCAGCGATCCTTTAACACCCTTTCACCGGCGAAGATCTTTTCCGACATTAACGCGTCCTCGTAGGGTGAGAGTTCAAATATTCCCAACGCATACGGGAGTGAGAAAGTCAGGGATTGTTGTAAACGCAAAATGCTTTCTTCTGTTGCAGAGCCAAGCTGCCTTATCCACGTTCTTGCGTGAAGATCGTGATACCTGAGCTCACCCGAAATTTTGACTGCCAATTCCCTCAGGGGCGTAAAGGTGGATTCGCGCAACATTTCGAATCGAAGTTTTTCCGCCGTATCGAAAAGAAAGTGACGCACGAGACTGAAATCGTATTCACCGTTAGGCAATTCCGTGAAAATACAATTGTGGAAGTTGGCGGAGTCACGCATGAACGCGACAGTATCGGGTGGAGCTTCACCCAATTGATGGAGTAGCTGGTACAAGGCGAGGCTTTGACCCAGCTTATCCTGAGCCATGGACGAAAAGGCGATGTCTTCTTCCAGTAATGGTCCAAACCCTGTCCATTCCGAATTCCTGTGACCAAGGATCAGCTGGTCGTCGGCTATTTTATACAACAATTCTTTCGTCGCCTCTTCTTTCATAAACTATTTTTTTCAAGAAACTCTTTCAGTTTTTCTCCTCCTTTGTAGTCGGACGCATCCCTGAACTTCTTCTCCGGAAGTGTTTGCCAAAGGTCATTTTCATCAGCCGTTGTAAAGCGGATATCATCGGTTTTTATTGCCCACAGCTGAAACACCTGACTTCCCTTGTTCAGATGTTCCCGTGCATTCCACATTGCGCGTTCCGGCGAGTCAGCAACTACTTGTCCGGCATGCACAGGTTGCTTTCCCCTCTTTTGGAGGAGATAGATCTCGAAGGAATCGGTTTTCCCACCGCCCTCTGATGGTTGCGGGATCAGGTCAAATGCGTTCTGATCGCCTTCGCTCAACGCGGAAACAAATACTTTGGCGGTTTCCACCACATACAGCGACGAGCAGGTGAACCTGCGGGTAAAAGCTTCCTTTGCCATCACAAAAGCCATCTCAAGGTTAGGAGCGTGTACTGCGCCCTCGTGTTGAAATGGTTTTTTGGGGTTAGGCTGAACAAAGACCTCAAAAGTGCTGAACTGATCAAGCGCTTCTTCTTCGTTGGGCGAAGCAACATTCTCAGGGAGACGTTTTACACGGGGATCCAGCGAGTTCACAATTACTTTTCTTTTAAAAATTGATCACTTGTCCAAAAATTCCATCTTCTTATCTTCATTTAAAAACTTACATCAATAAAACTGCGTTACTCTGTTTTATGAAGTACCTCGATTTGATTTGGGCTATGGATTTTCTTTACCGGTATTATCCTAAGTACCATTCAAATGAACTGTTGTTGTTGGCTGATGACATTTTGAAATGGTTCAATAACGAGCTTCCCGAAGACAGCAGTGCGCTGGTGTATTTAAGGAGTTGTTTTGACTCACCGTACGATGCGATAACAAAGGTTTGGAACGAAGTTATTTTGCTTGCTGGTCCATTCTCAAGATCAAACTAAGCTAGTGGTGTCAC
>DASVBA010000813.1:0-6184 GCA_036376095.1 Chryseolinea sp. | reverse complement strand
TAGACGCCTTAGGGTCAGAAAGAGTCTCGTGGTCCATTTATCGTGCGGGTCTCCGAGGGATGGCAAACGCCCATCTTGACTCTATCGCGGCCATTATGTTGGGGCCGTCATACGACAACTCTACGAGGCTTGGCGCAGCCCACTATTTTTCTCGCACGGCTAAAAATTTCGAAAAGTTTGAGTCTACGTTAATAAATTCAGCGTCTGATGATTCGTCTGTTGAAGTTCGTATGGCTTCAACCCTTGCCCTGGGAAAGATCGTTTCTGATTCCTGCCTATCTGCCCTCAGACAAATCCTCAAAAACGAAGAAGACTATCGCGTACGCGTTAATGCCGTCCGGGCACTTCGGTCTTTCGAATTTAAAAAGATCCAACCGGACCTTTTGTATGCGTTGGGCGATACGAACATAAATGTGTCTATCGCCGCGTCGGAGGTAATGGCATCTGAAATTGACCAGCAATCGTGGAAAGACCTTCTTCTGTTGTGTCGGAATACACGCAATGTTCGTGTCCGCGCAAACCTCTATAGTGGTATTTTGGCCGCCTCTGACAACAAGGAGGTTGCTGAGGAAGTGACCCGTGCTTTTCGTGAGGCCACAAATCCATACGACAAAGCAGCGCTCCTTACATCGCTTAGCCATTCCGTTATGTCGTTCGGTTTCATTCAGGAACAATTGTTCGATTCCAACGTTCCGGTAATCAAGTCCGCTGCCGCTAATTCCCTTGTGGCCATCAATCAGGGGAAGAATTTTGACGGCGCATTGTTAAAGGAAAAATTCGCGACCATTTATCGCAAGGCAATTGAGGACGGAGATCCGGCGGTGATCGCTATCGTATGCGCTGCCCTTGCAGATAGCACACTGGAATACAGGAATGTAGTCAAAGACGTATCCTTTCTCATTGACGCAAAGAAGAAGCTCAGCCTGCCAATGCACATTGAGACCATCGCGCCGATCAATGCTGCGATTGCATATCTAGAAAGAAAGCACGATGAGCACTCGCTCGTTAATACATTTAATAATCCGATTGATTGGTCTGTGGTCAAAAGTATTCCTAAAAATCAGATTGCTTCGATGTCGACAACAAAAGGAAAGATCATCATCAGTCTATATGTTGAAGATGCACCGGGTTCTGTAGCCAACTTTGTATCATTGGTCAACAAGCGCTACTATGATGATAAATTTTTCCATCGCGTCGTTCCTAATTTTGTGGTACAAGCGGGTTGTCACAGAGGTGACGGGTTCGGCAGCGAGGACTACTCCATAAGGTCGGAGTTCTCGCGACGAAGATATTCAACAGGTAGCCTGGGCATGGCCTCCGCGGGAAAAGATACCGAAGGAACACAATGGTTTATCACCCATTCGCCCACGCCTCATCTTGACGGATCTTATAGCATATTTGGTGAAGTTGTCGAAGGGATGGATGTGGTACATAGCCTTGAGGTAGGAGATAAAATACTCAAAATTGATTTGATCAACTGAAGTACTGACAGCGTTTGACTAACTTGAGCCCTCAAAAATAATCTGTTAACATTGGATTCATCCTTTCAAAGCGATTTTAAACTTGGAATATTGGGTGGTGGTCAACTTGGACGAATGCTCATCCAGTCTGGCATAGACTATAACGTTCCTTTTTCAGTCCTTGATCCAGACGCACATGCACCATGCTCGACGTTGGCGGAATTTCATCACGGCAAGCTTACCGATTTCGACACGGTGATGAAATTTGGTGCGGCGTGTGACATTATCACTATCGAAATCGAAAATGTCAATACCGCTGCCCTAAAAGAGCTGGCAAAAATGGGAAAGAAAGTGTTCCCTCAGCCTGAGGTTATCGAACTTATCCAGGACAAGCGAACCCAGAAGATCTTTTACCGGGATTGTAACATCCCAACAGCCGAATTCATTCTTGTAGAGAATTCAAATGATGTCAGAAAACGTGAAGACTATTTGCCTGCCGTTAACAAACTTGGGCGGGAGGGTTATGATGGCAGAGGCGTACAGATCTTAAGGTCGCGCGCGGATCTTGACAAAGCCTTCGATGCCCCGGGTCTCGTTGAAAGGCTGATAGACTTTGAAAAAGAAATTTCCGTTATCGTTGCCCGCAATGCTCATAACGACATCAAGGCATTTCCTGCCGTCGAGATGGTGTTTCACCCGGAACAAAACTTAGTCGAATATCTGTTCGCACCGGCAGAAATTTCTAAAAGTGTTGAAAGCGAAGCGGACCAAATTGCGAGGACGATAATACAAGAGTTAAACATGGTTGGGCTGCTTGCCGTTGAAATGTTCGTAACGAAGGAGGGCAATGTTCTTGTTAATGAGATTGCCCCTCGTCCTCACAACAGCGGACACCAAACAATTGAAGCAAATGTTACCTCACAGTATGAACAGCACCTGCGTGCGATACTTGGCTTGCCCCTTGGCGATACAAGCCTTATCTTACCCAGCGCTATGGTAAACCTTCTGGGTGAACCGGGCTATATGGGGCCGGCAATATACCATGGATTTGAAGAAGTGGTAAAGCTACCCGGTGTTCATGTCCATCTTTATGGAAAACAGATAACTAAGCCGTTTCGTAAGATGGGACATGTTACCATTGTGGATGCCGACATAACAGCATTAAAACAGAAGACGAATTTTGTAAAGCAAACATTAAAAGTAATCTCTTGACCTTATGGAGAAGCCTGCCGTCGGAATCGTTATGGGTAGCCAGTCTGACCTAAAAATCATGAAGGAGGCCGCGGAATTCTTGGAAGAGCTGGGTATCGCCTATGAACTCACGATTGTCTCTGCCCACCGTACTCCCCTTCGAATGGTAGACTATGCAACAAAAGCCAGGGGTCGTGGCATAAGAGTAATAATTGCTGGTGCAGGTGGGGCGGCGCATCTACCCGGCATGGTGGCGTCAATGACGTCATTGCCGGTTATCGGTGTGCCGGTTAAATCATCCAACTCAATTGACGGTTGGGATTCCGTCTTATCTATTTTGCAAATGCCTGCAGGTGTTCCTGTAGCAACTGTAGCGTTAGACGGTGCCAGGAATGCCGGAATACTAGCCGCTCAAATTCTGGGGGCGTACGACAAAAAAGTGGGACGTTCCTTAGACAAATTCAAAAAGACGTTAAAGAGCAAAGTAGAATCCGCCGCCCGAAAAATAGAGTCGAAAGGATGGAAAGACGCTTCGTGACACTGTAGTTCTCCATTGCATCGAATTTCTGTAAATTCAATTACAGAAAAATCGGTTATGAAACCTCGTGAAAAAGGCTGGCTTAAGGAATACCTTGAGTTCCGAAAAGACCTTTTGAAGAACATGCCTGTCGAGCGAATTCAGAAAGCTTCTCATCCCGAGCATTCTCTCTACGGCATTGTCCAACCCACGGGTTTAATGTATGGACAGTCTGTTGAAGATTTCGACCTGCCCGAAAGCGAGCAATGGGACGAAAAAGACAGGATGAAGATCTTATTGGCAGAAAGTCTTATAGGCAGCTCCCTGTTATTTTACGACAAACCGATAAAAAGCCCAGAGGAGATCTCCGGCATTATTCTTAAAACTCTGGAAAGCATAGGTAATTTTTACAACAACATATTCCCGGAACTTTCAACGCCAACAAAGACTATACTAGGACGTAAGAAATCCGCTCTTGAGCTTGCTGAAAAAATCCTTGACAAACGGATAGAGCACACTAACAAATTTGAAGGCAATTTCTGGTCCTTCTTTTTTCATAACGCGTTGCTTTTCCTCGACGTTTTTATTTATGGACAATGGATACACACCAACGCCGATAGGATTGTTGCAGACTTCTTCCGTTATGAAAGAGATGAGCTTCGCTTTTCCGTTGTAAAAGTTATTGCGGCGGCGGCTCACGCAAACAAAGAGATCGTGCATGAAGAGCGAAAGCTCTACGAACTATTTATCGATAGCACCGAGCTTTCTGCCGAGCGAAGAAAAGAGGCCCTCAAGATCTTTGAAGAAGGGTTTGCCGTCGAAGATATAAATCTGCCATCGGAGAATTCATGGATTCTTAAAAAGTTCTTTCTCGAAGTAGCTATTCTTACAATCTGGGCCGACAAGAAGGTAGAACAGGCGGAGCTGGACTTCTTAAAACGATTTTGTCACTACCTCGGTTTTTCGGATGACGACCTGGAAAACAGCATGATGGCTATTGAAGGATTTGTGCTTGAGCATTGGCAGCACCTCGAATTTCTACAGGATAAGAAAGACTACGCCCATGTTAGTGAACAGTTCATCAAAAGAGTGTCGAAAGTTGCCGAGAAGAATAAAAGCCGCCTCATAAAAAGCATGGCCGAAAATGAAGAAGTGTTGAGCCTCATGAAGAAGGCGCGCTCCAGTGAACTAAACACCGAAGAAAAGGAACAAGTCCGGTTGGCCCTTATCAAGATGTTGCGGACGATTCCAACGTTCGTTATTGTCTCTTTACCCCAGAAATTTCTAACCCTTCCAATACTCCTGAAAATTCTTCCTAAGAATCTATTTGCTGAAGGAATTAAAGAATAATAAACTATTCTTCTTTAGCCGCCTTTCGCGGCACTAATATCGAGAATACGATGGACAGCGTGAGTGTTGCCAAAATTACTGAGAAGGACGTGTACACTCCGACGTTGATATCAAATATCTCCAGCAACATTTTTGCGCCAATGAAGAAAAGGATGATTGATAGACCTTTTTGTAGAAGGTAAAATTTGTCGATAATTCCCGCGAGGAGAAAAAACATCGCACGTAATCCCATCACTGCAAAAATATTGGAAGTATAAACGATAAATTCATTTTGTGTTATTGCGAAGGCAGCCGGTATAGAGTCAACGGCAAAAATCAAATCCGTAGTCTCGATAAGAACTATTACGAGAAATAAGGGCGTGAACATTAGTTTGCCGGAATTAATCACAACAAACGCTGGACCGTGATCTTCCTTTGTTATTGGAAGATACTTGCGGCACAATTTCATTATCGGATTTTTTTCAGGCTCGATCTTTTCATCGCCATCTTCAAAATAAATCCTGATACCAGAATAAATAAGAAGTACACCAAAAATGTAAAGTATCCAATGAAACTTATGGATAAGCAAGGCTCCTACAAATATGAAAATCCCTCGAAACACAATGGCACCCAGGATACCCCAAAAAAGGGTTTTGTGATAGTATTCCTCTTTAACCTGAAAGTATTTAAGAATAAGCAGGATTACGAAGATATTATCCACCGATAATGCATATTCGGTCAGGTAGGCCGAGAAGTATTCAACGGCATGATCGGCCCCATCCCATCGGTAAATAAAAAAGCCAAATAGTGTACTGATCAATACCCAAAAGATTGACTGATACAGGGCCGACTTTGTTGTGATCTTGTGTGCTTTCTTATGGAACAAGCCAAGATCAAGAACCAGGAAGACCAGGATGATGAGAGCGAATACCCCAAAAAGAATAGTCTCCCTATCATTTTCGTTTCTGAAAAGGGAGAATAGAAGTATGTTCACCACTGATTGCAAGGAGCGTTAAATTCCGGTTATAAGGGTTAAAACATCAAAAAACACAGGTTGTTGAATCCGTGGCTTTCAAAACTACAAATATATTTCGATCCCAGAAATACACATAGCCCATTTATCCCTTGCCTTCACGAAAAGAAACCCGGATGCAAAAAATTATGTATTACAGCGTTCACAAACTCCCTGGATAAGAAGGTTAACCGCATTTGCCTTATAACCTTTGGGCAACCTGATTGTTGGTACCTCAATGTTCAGACAATGGGTCTCACCACATTTGGTACATTTAAAGTGGACATGATCGTGGTGATGTTCAGCGGTAGTGCAAGCCTCATTGCAGAGGGCATACTTTAGGCTCCCTTCATCATCAAGTACCTTATGAATAAGTCCTTTGTCAAGGAACGTTTTCAGGGTTCTGTAAACGGTAACGCGATCCAAAGAATTGTCGATCTCTTTTTCGATATCACCGTGTGACAGTGCGTGGTTCTTTTTCAGAAATAGGTGAAGAATCTCCTGCCGATTGGGAGTTGATCTAAGCTTGAAGCCTTTGAGCAATGTTTCGGACATGGTAGTCATCCCTGATCCCCCAGATTAATGTAATTGGAGCTTAAGCAAGTTACTATAAATACCATTATTGCGCTCGGTGAGTTCCAGATGGGATCCCACTTCAGCAAGGCCACCTTCTTT
>DASVBA010000797.1:0-3998 GCA_036376095.1 Chryseolinea sp. | reverse complement strand
GTCCCCCTTGTTTAAGAGTCATTTCGTTCTTGTTGGGATTGAACTCCATTGTTATTCCAGCAGGGTCAAAGCTAAACTTGTCCTTTTCTGTCGCTTCAAGAGGAAAGGATGATTGTCCGGTTGCCTGTGAAATCAGCGTTGTATTGTCCTTAGTTATTGTAATTTTTAATGGAATTTGTGTGCTGGAATAAACACCTAAATATTTGTCTAAGTCTTCAGTTTTTAAAAAGACAGGAGGTGTATTGAATGTTGGGATCGAATACTGTTTGTTAAAATAAATACTTAAAACCCCGATTAGGATATTATTTAAAGGATATGCCTGTCCGTTAGTACAATACGCTAACGCTAAACTTTCTTCAGGAAAATAAGCCAGAGTAGATGCAAAGCCGTCGATTCCTCCGTTATGTCCATAAGCTCGTTTCTCGTAGAAGGGAATTTGAAACATTCCCATTCCAAAACCGTCTGTCAAGGTCTTCATTTGCGATAAGCTGGTATTGGAAACTAATTTCAGGGAGAATAACGATTCAATAAATTTAACCAGATCAGTTGTTGTCGAAACAATTGCACCGGCTCCACTTGGAATACTCATATCTGTTTCCGGAGCTTGTTCCCAGCTATTTGAGAAGCGATAGGAAAAGCTTTCGTTCTTTTTAGTATCGATCTTTGCACCAACGTAAGTATTTGAGAGACCAATTTTTGAAGTGATTTTATTACTCAAATATGTTGAATAAGACTGTTTAGAAACTCTCTCTATGATGTAGCCTAAAACCACGTAGTTTGAGTTGCTGTAGGAAAATTTCTCGTTGGGTTGGAAATCAATTCCGCCCTTGGAAATGATCGCAAGCATCTCATCTTGTGTTTTTGGTTGTGTCATCCAGGTTAGATAGTCCGGATCATCTGTAAAATTGTGAAGCCCGCTTCTGTGATTAAGCAGGTTGCTGATTGTGATTTTGTTGGCGTTTGGAAGCTGCGGAAAGTATTTGTCTATGGTAGTGGTCAAGTTTAGTTTTCCATCTTCGATCAGTTGAAAAACCATTGTCGCGGTAAACATTTTGGAGATTGAACCAATCCGATATTTCGTTTGGTTGGTTGCAGGAAGTTTCTCGTTGCCTGAAATGTAGCTATACCCGATCGCTCTGCTGTAAACTACGACGCCATTTTTAGAAATTGTCAAACTACCCATTGCTCTGTTCTTTTCAGCGAGTACGTCCATCAAGCTGTCAAGCTTAGGTTTGTTAAAGCTTTGGGAAAAAAGTGTCCCGAAAGAAAACCCTATAAGTAGGGTTGTTGTAAGGATTTTAGTCTTCATTATTTGTTTGATTCTGGGTTAGAGGTCGATGTCACGATTCCTTCTTTAATGTTCCAATTATGATTCTTTGCTTGGGCTTAATGATTCCTCCAGCGCTTTTATGAGCTCATCGACCTTCTTCGGGTTGGACGTAACATGATTTATAGGTTAGATTTGGATTTATATATAGGATGATATATTAGTCCAAATAGTTTTGCGGGGGGATTTATCCTTAGTTACGTCTAACAATTACCACAGGCAATTCCCAGATATTGACTCTATCGGGAGGTATAATTTAAGAAGAACGGGGCGAAGTACAAGCTGGCGCTGCATAGAACCACAGGTACATAGATTCTGTCATCTTCAACTCTGTTGAATGTGAGCTAATTCTACGGCATCATTTTTACTCATTCCGCAGCGAATCGACCGGATTGGCAAAAGCCGACTTGATGGACTGAAAACTTATGGTCATTGCTGCCATCAAGACGGCAACAGCTGCGGCAATCAGAAAACTACCGGCACCTATAGGAATGCGATAAGCAAAACCGTTGAGCCAGCTGTCCATGCCAAGCCAGGCTAATGGCCAGGCAATAAGATTCGCCAGTAAGACAATGAACAGGAACTCCGCGGAAACAAGCCATGTGATCTGAGCTACCGAGGCGCCCATCACTTTTCGAATGCCTATTTCTTTTGTTCTGCGTTTGATGAAGAAAGCGGCAATGGCAAAGAGACCGGAGCACGCAATGTAGATGGCGACCATCGTCAGTGCAGAGATTACGGCTTTAAAATTCTCATCGCCCTTGTAGAGCTTGTCGAATGTCTCATCCAGGAAGAAATACTGAAAAGGCCGGTTGGGCTCAAACGAGGTCCATACTTTCTTCAGGGCGTCTATGGTTCCCGATAAATCAGAGGAAGAGAGTTTTACGGCAAAATTGTCAACACCTCTCTCATTCAGCAGGAACATGTATGGTTTAATCTCGTTGCGCAGGTTGGTGAAGTGGAAATCTTTCACGACCCCGATGATAGTGTAGTACCGGACCTTCTCTGCGTTCGGGTCATCCGTGATCAACGTGCCGATTGGGTCGCCGGTGATGCCCAAGTCGCGCAAAGCTGCTTCATTGAGCACAACGCGATCAAGCGTATCAGAGGGGAACTGACGCGAAAAATTTCTCCCGTGTTTGAATTGGAGATTCATCACACTGAGATAGTCGGGATCAACCATGGAGAAATTGATCAACGCACGCTCCGTTGAGCCTTTGACTACAGCACCGGTTGCCGAGTTTTGGCCGCCCAGGATTCCGTTCGAGCCTCCGACGCTTTCAACTTGTGGCACTTGCGCAATGGCCTCACGCAGACTTTTAACGTTGTTAGCGGTCAGGTCATCCACGTTGTCAATAATCAATACCTTTTCCTTTTCAAATCCCAACTCCTTGTCCCGGATAAAATTGACCTGCTGAATCACCAGAATGGTTCCGGCGATGAGGGCAATGGAGATGGTGAACTGAAGCACTACCAGCCCCTTTCGCAGCCAAAGATTTTGATTGCCGGGCTGAAACACACCTTTCAGTACCTGCACCGGTTTGAAGCCCGACAGGTACAAGGCCGGATAGAGTCCGGAAAGCAATCCAATCACTAAAGCGGTGCCAATGATCAACCCCGTCACCGTAAGTGGTTGTTGTCTTAAGGTCAGGATAGTAGTGCCGAACTCCTGATTGAGAACGGGAAGCAGTGCTTCCGCCAAGGCCAGGGCAATCAGTATCGACATTCCATTCGTGAGCACCGATTCGGTCAGGAATTGGTAAACCAGTTTTCCGCTATGCGCCCCTGACACTTTTCTAATTCCCACTTCTTTCGAACGGTTAAGACTCAGACTGATGGACAAGTTGATATAGTTGATGGAGGCGATGAACAGGATGAAGAATCCCACTATTGTAAATATTTTGACAAACGTAATGTCGCCATTAGGTTCCAGTTCCCATTTCAGTTTCGATTGCAAATGAATTTCGCTTAGTGCTTGTGTGTAATACCGGTTCCTTCCGTTTGGATCATGTTTCCTGTACAGGTTTATAATCTTAGGCTCGACCTGCTCAATGGAAGTTCCTGGTTTTAGTTTGATGTAAGTATACCAGAAGTAATTAGCCCAGTTGCTGTTTAATTGAGCGGAGTTCGAAGGCAGCGATATTATGAAGTCGAAATGAAAGTGGGCTTGCTCCGGAATATCCTCAATAACACCTGTTACAGCATAGGCTTTGTTGTCTCCCTCACCGATCTCGATCGTTTTGCCCAGCGCTTGTTCTTCACCGAAATATTTTTTCTCCATCGATCGGCTGATCACCACGCTCTGCGGTTTATTGAGCGCGGTAGCGGAATTACCCTCCAGAAATTTATAGGTGAACATCTTTAAGATACTGGAGTCGGCACGGTAGCGCCCTTCCTCGTAGAAGACATGGTCGCCATATCGAACCAGAAATTTGGCGCCCCAGTTGGGCATCAATTTGGTTGCCTCTTCTACTTCCGGAATTTCCTGTTTGATGGCCCATGCCAGCGCCGATGGTGTAGTGGCGTCCGGCAAGAAAGTATTATCATCAGTTACAAAGTCTTTCACAACCCGGTACACGCGGTCGTAGTCCTGGTTATGCTTATCATAGCTAATCTCATTGCGCACATGCAGGTAGATTATACTACAGGCCGCATAGCCAAGCGTGAGACC
>DASVBA010000796.1:0-4390 GCA_036376095.1 Chryseolinea sp. | reverse complement strand
CTTATTTCCTCAGAGCCCACATGCTCCAAATACACCTCCCAAACTTCAGAAGCTACCCTTCTCCCCAGACTCAGCCCTTCCACATTATCCGCCTGAATATGATATCCGCCTAATACCCGCGACCTGCCCGCCATCTCAGCGGTTTCGGTGAAGGTTGGAAACTTCAATGTAACTGTATCTCCGACATTGTCTGGTTCAGTCAATAGACCAGGAACTATTTTTACTTCCTCTCCAAACGCATCACTCCCGGTAAACAGCCGCAATACTTCAGAACATGCGCCGCTAACACAGCTGTGACCTGAAACATAACTTGGAAATGGTGGACAGAGGAAAGTGTCCGGCGAGTAGGGTCTCCACTGATCTCCTTTCATTGAAACCATTCCTTTCTCCGGTCCTCCCCAGGCCTGGATCACTTTGTTCTTGTAGTAGTCGTGAACAAGTGTATAGGGTCTGACGTAGTCATAATGCATTTTGGCATCCCACGCGGCGATGAACGCATCCATTGCAACCATCTCTACGAGGAAATACATCTTCACATCGTCATCCAGTGTATGCTTATCGCGACGTGAAACATCCTGTGCGAAGATGAACCAGTGACCAGCCTGTTGCACTGATTTGGGACCATCGCGCATAAACTCGACGAGGCCTTTTTGTTCCGGGGTCAGGTTGGTTTGAAGGTCAATCACTTCTTTTATTTCATCATCCAGTTGTTTTGATCCAAGAGCTGGTGGTGGCCCTGGTCTGAACTGATCACCTGACTTCAGCGCCAGAGGAACAACTTTTCCCCAATGGGGAGTAAGACATCCGGGCGCAAACTTGCCTCCTTGTCCATCAGAGAAGTATTTAGGTTGCCAGCGGGCCAGATCGGTGAGCTCATCGGCGCTGTTAACAGGTTTATATCCGGTGTAGTCCGAATACCGTGTACCCTTATCGTTGCCACGCATTCCATCTTCATTCGATCCATCACCACGTCTGTTTTCGATCACGGTCCTGGCGGCGAGATTGCCAATTCCCACGGCGGTAGTCGGATCGACGGAGTCATCATCCGGATCAAGACCGAACTCAATCATTTTATTCCGGAGAAGAACGGAATCAGAGAAATAATATTCACGCATGGCCCGGTAGGCGGCATAGCTGATGGCGATCTCTTTGTTTTTTAAGGTGTGTTCAGAAACTGGCCTTCGTTCCACGGACGTAAGATAAAATGGAGTGGCGCTGGCATCATAACGGCTCCACGCATCGAAGACAGAGGTCCAGATCAATGCAAGTATGCGTGATGTTACCGTTGGTCTTGGCCGAAAGTTTTCGGTGTCGTTCGCCGTGCACTCCAGTGAAATTTTCCCCCACTTATAGGCGAGGTTCTGTTCTCCCACTGGCTGAAGTTCAACAGTCGGAGGATTTTCGCTTACGCGCGTGCAGGAAAGGATGAATAGTGCCGCGGTAAGAAAAAAATAAATATGCTTGAACGATCTAGGCATCTAAAAAAAGTTGACCAAATAAAAATGAGTTCAGTATTGAGTGGTCTTAATGGTCCAAAGATACGCATCCATTCCGTTTGAATACGACGATCATATAAACAAAGGAGCCGGGGAGAGTACGTCCCCGGCTTTCCTTCACTTCATTCTATGATCTATTTCTAATTACAGCTTGGTCCATCCGGATACCCACAGTTTTGTTCGTAGCCACCCACGGTTCGGTCGATCTGCTGCTGTGGTATTGGTCTGTGAACGTGGTGGGGCTTGATGTTCGGAGCACCCAAAGGATTGTGCGCTTGCACGTATGCCACCAGTTTTCCTGTTCGCGTCAGATCGAACCACCTGCACATTTCGGCATCCAGTTCGAACGCGCGTTCAAGCAGTACCCGGTCTAAATTAACTTCTCCGGCGGTGACCTGCATTTGTGCCACCTTTCCAGGCTTGGCAGCGCGGGTTCTCACTACGTTGATATCGTCCGCAGCCCCTTGAGCATTACCCTGCATAACTCTGGCTTCAGCCCGTAACAGCAGCGCATCACCGAGTCTGAAGGCAAAGATATCCCGTGATCCGCGCTCCCATTGGATAGTCGGTCTTCTCGGATCGAAGAACTTATTGATCGTAGGGAACAACCGTTCATTGAAGAAAAATGGATCCTTAGGATAATAATTCGGATCTGACGTAGGAAGTGTGCTTGCCGGATAGGAAGCCTGTGTTTTCGTAATGACCGTATACCTTACTTTGAGTTTTTCATCACCCAACCATTTCGCTTCCCTCGCAGGACCCGGAATGAACAGTGCGGTGTCGCCCAATGCAAATCGATTCGTGCCGATATCAGCTGCGGTAACAACCTGACCATTGGCTTTCTTCGCTCCCTTGTCTACGTGAATTTGTTTCCACTTGGGTATACCATTACCCGATGTGCGATTGTCATTACAGATCCACACATGCTTGTAGGTGTCTTCGTAACGCTGATCGTTATCACGGTTAAGTCCCCACTGGTCGATCATATAATCGGTAGGCCGGAATCTTTTGAATGGACGGCCGTTCGCGATATCACGGATCATACCAGGTTGTATGTCGTATTCCATCCCAAAGTACAAGTGTCCGCGATTACCAAGTCCGGTTTCACCACCATTCAAAATCAGGTCGGTTGAAAACTGAATTGCCCAGATCACTTCTTTGTTGAGTTGATTGTCCTGGTTCCACAGATCCTTGTGAGAAGCAACCAGCGCGAAACCATAGTCATTGATTACGTTGGAGAACAAAGACTCGGCAGTTGCAAAATCTGAAGCTTGTGCAAACGTGGAGTGTCCTCTGGTCAACAAAGCTTTTGCCAACAGAAACTGTGCAGCCGGTTTTGTAATTCGTCCATACTGCGATTGCGTGTTTGGCAAAGTAGCAGCTGCAAATTCAAGGTCCGGTATGATCGCCTGCGCGTAGATCTCAGCTTGTGGTGTTTTATTTGCCGTTACCTGCGCTCCAATCGTTTCTTCAAGCGTGAGATGCACGTCGCCAAACGTTTGAACCAAATAGAAGTAATAATAGGCGCGCAAGAAACGTACTTCTGCCCTGCGCTGTTCCTTTAGTTCATCCGACATATCGACTACCGCCTCTGACCTGTTAATAACTGCATTCGCCTGATTGATGCCCCGGTAACAGAATGTCCATTGATCCAGGATGACCTGGGAAGCTGAATTCAGACCATTGTCATAGAAGTTGAATGACTTATGGCCACCGTCAGCACCGTGCGTATGTGTGTCCGTTCCAAATATCGACAGCATATAAGCCCTTTCTTCGCTGTTGATTTCGCGAAGGAAAGTATACGTCGCATCTACGGCATCTTCCAGACCAGCAGCTGTAGTGTAGTAGCTGGCCGCAGAAACCTGCGATACCAATGTTTCATCAAGGTAGTTCTCGCACGATTGCGTACTGAATCCGACCATCGCTAAGGCTACCACTAGTGTTTTTGTTATTTTCATTTTCATGATCATTTCCTGATTAGATGTTTGCCTTAGAATGATATTTCAACGCCGCCAAGATAAAGTGTATTCGAAGGCATTTCACCTGAAGTGACGTTGCCGGCTCTTTCAGGGTCAAAGAGCTTGTAGTCTGACCATACAAGCGGGTTTTGAGCTGAGGCATAGATCCTGAACTTCGTCATCTTCAACTTCGAGATGATATTATCTGGCAGCTTATAACCAAGCGTGATATTGCGAAGTTTGACATATCCACCATCCATGTACCTGAGAGTAGAACCGTAGGTGATGTTCTCCTGGTTCTTGTTTGGTCTGGGGTAGTCGTTGGTCGGATTGTCTATTGTCCAATAATCGACCCTGAGATTATTGTAGCGGCCCTGCATGGTAGCCTGACCGTTACTAAAGTCACTGTTGATCATGAATCCAAGTCTGTAATAGAAGAAAATTCCGAGGTCGAAGCCCTTCCACTCTACTTTTGTATTCAAACCACCCTGGGCTTTGGGAACATCGTTTCCAATTACAATGCGGTCGGCAGGAGTAATTCTACCACTGGGCCCGTCAATTATTCCGTCGCCATCATTATCCGTGTCTTGGTCTTTCAGTTTAATTTCTCCCGGGTATGCATCCATTAATGCGAAGGCCTGATCCTTTTCGTCGGCCTGCCAGATCCCAACTTTTTCGTAATCGAAGAACACTCTCACAGGTTGCCCTATGAACCACCCATTACCGATGTCGTTTATCTTTTCACCATTGGGTCCTCTTTGCGCCAGGTCGACGATCTTTTCCTTCAAGTTAGCATAGTTAAATTCAGCTGTCCACTTCAAGCCATTTGGAAGGTCAAGGATTGTTGCGTTCAAGGTAACTTCGAAGCCTTTAGTTTCTGTGCCACCAATATTTTGCACTATGCTGTTATATCCAGATGTTGGCGGTAGCCCGCGG
>DASVBA010000790.1:0-8184 GCA_036376095.1 Chryseolinea sp. | reverse complement strand
GAATACTGGCACCGAACCTCTTATCATTACGAATGTGCAGGTGACCTGTGGATGTACGACGCCGAAGGGCTGGCCGCGTGATCCAATTGCTCCAGGCGGCAAAGGTGAGCTTACCGTTGGATTCAACAGCGCTGGTAAAATGGGTCGTCAGAACAAGGTTGTCACCATAGTATCCAACGCATCAAATGCTGACGGTGCCCAGGTGTCGTTCACGACGAATGTCCTGGAAAAGAAAACACAGCCTCAATAAGGCATTCCTATAAAAGTAAGGCCCGGTCTCCGGGCTTTACTTTTTATATACCCCTACTATCAGAAGCACCCATCCCAGAATAAAAAACAACCCGCCGAATGGGGTGACCGCTCCCAATATGGTTTGTCCCGTAAAACTCAATACATAAAGGCTTCCGCTAAAGACGACAATACCCAGAAAGAACGACAGCCCGGAATACCTTAATAGCTTTGAGCCAAATTGTCCCATCAGAAGGCCCACGAGCACCAAAGCAAGTGCGTGATAAAATTGGTATCGCACTGCGAGTTCATAAGTGTCTATCCGTCCCGTTGCGGCAAGTATTTCCTTAAGCGCATGGGCGCCAAATGCCCCTAACACAACAGCGGCACATCCGAATACAGCGCCAGATAAAATAGAATTGCGTTGATTCATTCGGTTCTCCTTTAGCGTTCTCCAAATATTGCTGATCCTACCCTGATTAATGTGCTTCCCTCTTCAATTGCGATCTTGTAGTCTCCGCTCATGCCCATGGAAAGCTCTTTCATTTCCATATTGTCAGGCAACGCTGACTTCCTAAGTTTCTCAAAAAGACTTTTCAAACCTTTAAATTCTTTCCTGATCTGCTGACTGTCTTCGGTCAGAGTGGCCATACCCATAAGACCCGACACCTTTACGTTTTTTAATAATGCTGCCCCTGCAGACTCTGCGAATTGCATGACTTCTTCGGCGGAAAAACCAAATTTTGATTCTTCTTCTGCAATATGGACCTGAAGCAAACACTCTATCCTTCGTGTTGCACGAAGGCCTTGTTTGTTGACCTCTTCCAATAGTTTAATACTGTCAACTGAATGGATCATGCTAATGAATGACGCTATGTGTTTGACCTTATTGGACTGAAGATGCCCAATCATATGCCACTCAATATCATTGGGCAAGGCCTCATGCTTTGGTACAAGTTCCTGGACCTTATTTTCTCCGAACAAACGATGCCCCTCCCGGTAGGCTTCCATTATTTTCTCCACTGGTTTTGTTTTGCTGACTGCGATCAACCTGCAGCCTGACGGTAAGTTTTGGCGAAGATTATTTAGGTTATTCTTAATATTCATTCCTATTTTTAGCCCTTATTACACCAAAGCTAACGCAAATATGGCTATCCTCGGGACATTGCTGAAAAAAGGAATCAGACTCCGCGAGATGCTTGAGCAGGAATACACGTCGCCGTTTGACCTGCAGAAGAAGGAACTCAAGGAATTGTTAATCACAGCAAGTCAGACCGAATTTGGTAAACACTACAATTTTGCGGATATACTGAATGGATTTCGGAAGGGAGACAAGGAGTTTTACGCACGTTTTAAGAAACAAATACCCATTCATACCTACAATAAGATTCACGCTGAATGGTGGAAGCTCGCACTTCAGGGTGCGCGCAACGTATGCTGGCCTGGAAGGATTAAATATTTTGCGTTGAGTTCCGGGACGTCAGAAGCGTCGTCGAAGTATATTCCTGTTACAAAAGAGATGACGAAAGCGATCCAGAAGACGAGCATTCGACAGATCCTGACGTTGTCTAAGTACGATCTAAGACCGGAGATCTTTGAATCAGGTATCCTGATGTTGGGAGGAAGTACACACTTGAACAAAAGAGGAAGCTATTTTGAAGGAGACCTAAGCGGGATACAAGCGGCCAGGCTGCCGTTTTGGTTTCAACATTTCTACAAGCCTGGCAAAAAGATAGCAAAAACGCGCAACTGGGACGCTAAGCTAGACGAGATCGCCAAGAAAGCGTGGGAATGGGACATCGGTATCATTGTTGGCGTACCCGCATGGATACAGATCCTCATGGAAAAGATCATTAAATATCATCGCTTAAAACACATCCATGAATTGTGGCCAAATCTTGAGGTGTATGTTCACGGTGGTGTGTCTTTTGATCCTTACAGAAAAGGTTTTGAAAAGTTGTTGGGACGGCCCATCAATTACATTGAGACGTATCTTGCGTCCGAAGGATTCATTGCATTCCAGGCGTATCCTAACCGTCGCTCTATGCGCCTCGTGCTGAACAACGGTATATTTTACGAGTTTGTGCCCTTCGACGAAAAGAATTTTGACGCAAATGGTGAAATCAATCCTAATGCAGAGTCATTGTTGATTGACGAAGTCGAGGAGGGGAAAGAATACGCTATTCTGCTGTCATCGTGCGCTGGCGCGTGGCGTTATATTATCGGCGACGTAATAAAGTTCACTTCACTCGAAGAAGCAGAAATAGTTATTACGGGAAGAACAAAACATTTCCTCAGCCTTTGTGGAGAGCATCTTTCCGTCGATAATATGAATAAGGCGATAGAGCTGGTCTCAAACGATTTTAACATCACTATTCCGGAATTCGTTGTAGCAGGAATACCTTACGAGTCGTTGTTTGCACACCATTGGTTCGTTGGAACCGATGATAGGGTCGATCACAAGCAGTTAAAGGAAAAGATCGATGAACACCTGAAGGAACTCAACGACGACTATGCAGTTGAACGAAGTGCCGCATTAAAGGAAATTTTCGTCGATGTAGTTCCCGTAAAAACGTTTTATGCGTGGATGGAGTCGAAAGGAAAAGTTGGGGGTCAGAATAAATTTCCACGGGTCATGAAGAATGCCCAGTTAGAAGATTGGAAAAGTTTCCTGGAAAACCACTCGAATGGATATCGTCCTTAACGGAATTGTTTCAGGCATTGTGTTGGCTTTTCTTATCGGGCCCGTATTTTTTACGATAATTCAAACTAGTATCGAAAGAGGTTTTTGGAGCGGCTTCTTTGTTGCTGTGGGTGTTTCACTAAGCGACGCACTTTATATCATTGTCTCTTATCTCGGTCTTGTTCAATTTATGAAGGGAGAGAACTTTAGATATTATCTTGCTTATGGAGGCGGTGTGGTCCTGTTGGGTTTTGGTTTTTATTACCTCTTTGTAAAAAGCAAACGGCTTTCTCACTACGATCCGGAAAAGATCCACACACGCAGCTGGTTCAGGCTCCTGGCCAAAGGTTTTATTATCAATGGACTAAGTCCAATGGTCTTGTTTTTTTGGATCGCTACTGTAAGTCTGGCAACGACAAGTCTGGGTTACAATTCGACAAACAATGTGCTCATTTTTTTCAGTGCAATTGTATGTACCGTGTTTGCAACGGATATTATTAAGGCAAAACTTGCTGATAAACTCAGGGTGCTGATCACACCAAAGGTGATCCGGATGATGAATATCGTTCTGGGATTGGTGTTGGTGGTTTTTGCCGGCAGGTTGATATTCTTTCCCGATAATATTCCGCATTAATCCTGCAAAACGTTGGTCATGAACGTTGACTTCAAGAGAAGCCATAGCAGAAAAAATACCAGAGCCCACTGGAGGTATACAAAATAATAATCGGAAGTGTCCTTGAAACGCGTTTCCTTTATCTCGGCCTTTTCAAATTGATCAATCCGCGCGAATACCTGCGCCAAGGCCTGGTTATCTGTCGCCCTGAAAAATTCGCCACCTCCAATTTCAGCGATCTTTCGCATGGTTGATTCGTCAACGGTGTTTTCGATCATGTTTGGCCGCCCAAAAAAATCTTTGCCGTAGGGCACCAACCCCTCTTTACCAACGACAATCGTATAAAGCTTAATCCCATAAGCGGCCGCCAATTCTGCCGCAGTTATCGGGTCTATGTTCCCCGCCGTATTATCCCCGTCGCTCAGAAGGATACACACCTTTGACTTGGCTTCAGATTCACCCATACGATTCGTCACCACAGCAAGAGCACTGCCTATTGCGGTCCCCCTGTTTTCGATCATTTCAAAACTTATTTCGTCCAAATATGATTTCAGAAGATCGTAGTCGGTGGTCAGCGGCGCTAACGAGAACGCATCGCCGGAAAATACAACTATCCCGATCCTGTCTTGTATCCTGCCGCTTATAAATTCCCGGGCTACCTCTTTTGCGGCATCAAGACGGTTGGGAAGGAAGTCCTCGATCTGCATAGACTGCGAGATGTCTAAACCGATCATGATGTCAATTCCCTCGGTCCATTGCTCGACCTTTTCATTAGTTTTCTGTGGCCGTGCCAGTGCCATTAAAATGAACGCCATTGCCAGCATAAGCAGAATTTCCGGCAACAGCCTTACCAGCGTTAACGGCGATACATGAAGGTCTTTTGCCGTGACCGCCACGGGCAACTTCTGATTAAACTTAAAACGCAACAGCCACCTCACCAGAAATAAGAGTGGTACAACTGCCACCGCATAGAGAAACGTGGGATTTTCCCACGTAAACGTGCCAAGGGTCGAAGGGGTGAACCAGTCAAGTGACAGGAATGTGCCGGTCTCTTTATCCATGTTTCACCTCCTCAAGTTTTTGAGCAAAACGCCTGTCGGCAAAATTCCGGATGCTTTCCAATGATTCTATCACGGCAGTGTCGTGGCCATAGATTGCTCCATCGATGGCATGCAGATTTCTACCCAACGACTCATTTTTTTCCATTTGTAACGTTTCCTTTGTCGTCAGCTTTGTATACGGCCGGGATTCCAACTGTTCCATGTATTTTTTCCATTGAGACAGTGCGTTTTCCGTAGTGACAGCCGAGAAGGCAGACTTGACTGAATCAAGCTGAACATTGAATGTCTCCAGAAATGTATGGTGAGCTTTCAGCATCCGCTTAAGTCTGAAATGCTTCCTGATTCTCTTGCCGAAGACTATCCAGGTTATCGCTGCCAGCAGGAACACAACACCTGCGATTATTCCGGCAACTAAATAATTGAAGGTGTACGGTACATCTTCGTAGGCAATGTTGACCTTAAGTGGTAGGTTTTTCAAGGTTACCGTATCGGGCAGGTTCTTTACCAATTCTGAAAGCAGAATAGTATCCCGCACTGTGACATAGGCGGTACAATCCATTGGATTGATCTGAAAGGCGGGAAGGCTAAGTGACTGGACGCGTTCAACCTCAAAAGTAGAGAGGTAGTAAATTACACTATCGTAACTACGACCTTTCGTGGTCTTTGTGGGAAAGTATTTCTTGCTTTCGTATTCAAAAGGTGCAAAGCTGAATGTCGAATCCGGAAAAAGGAGGTTAAGGTTCCTTGGATATTCCGCCGCCAGGTAATAACCCGTTTGATCACCAACCCTGAGGCTATCCTTAAAAAAACCTCCTCTAACCTGTACATCTTGAGCATGGGCTCTACCCAAACAGAACAGAAGAACGATAGCTATCACCAGGGGCACTCTACGACACCTTAATTCCATCGCGACTATGTGGTTTTTAAGGATTGGTTTCTGACTTTGAAAAGCCGGAGAAGTTTGGGGACGTAATCCTCGTCCGTGTCCAGCGAGATAAAATTGATCTGGTGTTTCCTGCTGAACTTTTCCAATTCCGCTCGTCGCGCTTCATGTCGTGAGCTGATCTTTTCGCGGAAATCGCCAAATGATGTATTTACCCACAATGTACGTCGTGATTCCTTATCAATGATGGGGATAATTCCCAGTTTAGGTAATCGGGTTTCGCGCTTGTCGCTGATATGAATAACAACCAGATCATGCCGACGTGCCAGTGCTTTAAGATTTTTCAGGTAACCATCGTCAATAAAATCGGAAATCAATATGACAACACTCCTGCGACGTATCGCATTCAATGCAAAAGCTATAGCTTTGGTAAGATTTGTCTTCAGGGATTGAGGGCGAAGCTTTGCCAACGTGCTGATGATCTCATAGGCCTGTGAATGACCTTTCGTGGGCTTCATGTATTTTTCCTTCACGTCCGAAAAACAAATCAGTCCCACGTGGCCTGATTCCTTTGAGGCCGACAATGCAAGCACACCGCAAATCTCTTTGCCAATGTCAGCTTTTGTGCTTCCTGGGTTTCCGATATCTTCTGAAGCGCTTACGTCGAGAATGAAAAAAACGGTCTGCTCTTTTTCTTCGCGAAAGGTTTTGACGAATGTGCCGTGACCTTTTGCTGACACATTCCAATCGATTGTCCGTATATCATCGCCGTACTGGTAGGGTCTGACGTCGTCAAACTCCAGTCCGGAACCCTTGAACACGGAATGAAAATCGCCCTGCATCTGGCTGTTAATAGCCTTGCGGATCTGGATTTCGTATTTCCTTAATTTTTTTAAAAGCTCCTTCACGTGTTCCGTTGGAATAGTATTTGTTCTGGCATTACTATAACGTAGGGCCAGACCCTGAATTGGCCAAAAATAGAACAATTATGAGTATTTTGCTCCACCCAAAATTAAGTATAGCGTGGTAAAATCTTTGAAAGGTAAGGGCGGCTATGTAATGCGGTCGTGTATGGTGGCAGTGATCATCCTTGGATTGTCCTCCTGTAATGAAAAGCCCCTTCCTGAGGGCATATTATCCCAGGACGAAATGGTCGCTGTTATGTCCGAATTGTACATCGCAGAACAAAAGATCAGCACATTGGGAGTGAAACGCGATTCCTTAAGCCTGATTTTCGGCGTAATGAAAGAAAAAGTCTTCGCCAAAGCCGGCGTCACAGATTCTGTTTTCAGGAAGTCCCTGAATTATTATATGGACCATCCGCTGGACATGGAAGTCATCTATACTTCGCTTGTCGATAGCCTTAACCTCAGAGAACAGCGCGCTCTTTCCGGTCACCCAAGATGATTTATCCTGATACGATCGAGCAAAAATTAGGCTTCGACCAAATAAGGGAAAAACTGAAACGGTATTGTAGTTCTCCTGCTGGTGAAGCATGGGTTGATAAAATGCGTTTCAATAAAGATGCAGAATTCATCCGCTCGTTGTTAAAACAAAATCTGGAGTTCAAGCAAATACTGGAGAAGGGTGAGCCTTTCCCGTCAAGATATTTCTCGGATCCTTCTGAATGGTTTCAAAAGATATCAATTGAGGGAAGTTGGCTCGACGCTGAAGAGTTCTTAAACCTTGCGTATTCGCTTGAGACTATCATTGCCTGCAAAACCTTTCTTACGAAGTCGGCAGAAACGTACCCGGAACTTTTCAAGATGAGTGGAGTGGTTGCTGTACCGGCAACGCTGCACCAACTCATTTTTTCAAAGATCGATGATAAGGCAGTTGTCCGGGACAATGCTACCGCTGAATTATCGAGAATTCGAAAAAAGCTAAGAGAAGAACAGGCAAGGTTAAGGAAGTTGGCTGACCAAATATTTCGCGCTGCGGTCAATGAAAGTTGGGTTCCCGACGGTGCGCTTCCAACAATTCGCGACGGGAGGGTTGTTATTCCCATTCAGGCCGAACATAAGAGAAAACTAAAAGGGTTTATTCTTGATGAGTCTGCAACGGGACAAACGGTCTTTCTTGAACCTACCGAAATGCTCGACGCGAACAATGAGATCCGCGATCTGGAGCATTCCGAAAAACGTGAAGTTATACGAATACTGACTGAGCTTACGAACGAATTCAGAGTACACCTTCCGGTCTTGCGTCTTGCTTTTCAGTTTCTTTCACAAATCGATTTCATACGGGCCAAGGCAAAACTTTCGATTGAGGTTAATGCAGATTTGCCGTTGATAGAGAATACGCCTGAATTGGTTTGGTATAACGCAAGACATCCTTTGCTCTATCTGAGTTTGAAAGGTAAACGGGAAGTGGTCCCGCTTTCGATCGAGCTGGATCACCAACACCGACTGCTGCTCGTCTCAGGGCCAAATGCCGGTGGAAAGTCTGTGTGTCTGAAAACCGTGGGATTGTTACAATATATGGCTCAATGCGGATTGCTGATACCGCTTTCAGATCGATCAAGGGTTGGGACGTTTCAAGATATTTTCCTTGACATCGGCGACCAACAATCGATCGAAAACGATTTAAGTACCTATAGCAGCCACCTCAGAAATATGAACGTCTTCATTCAGTCAGCTACCGATAAATCGTTGGTGTTGATGGATGAGCTTGGATCGGGAACGGACCCGAACTTCGGCGGGGCTATAGCGCAGGC
>DASVBA010000787.1:0-4268 GCA_036376095.1 Chryseolinea sp. | reverse complement strand
CATAATCCATGTGCGGGATTCCACCTGGGGCATTGTTTGTTCCATTTCATAGACCGCACCGATATAGTGGAATGCGCCGCTAAATCCCTCCCAGGTTTGATTATCATCTGTCCATTGATAATCCACTCCAACCCTGATTATGCGATCCGCGTCCTGATGAAATTGATCTGAATGAAGCTCGAATTCAGCCAACGGCCACAGTAACATAAACGTGGCCAGCCCTATTGATAGACCCGCGATGTTTATAAACGTCAGGAACGGATTTCGCGACAAAATCCTTACGGCGAGCTTAAGGTAATTCAGTAACATGGCGAACAATTTTGTTCTTACGATCCAAACCAAGTACCATATATGAAAATAGCTAAAAGCCGATAAAAAGGGGCTAAATAATAAGCGTTAAAGGGAATCAATGTTCTGAAATGAAACAGTAGAACGTTTCATCCAGGAACAATTCAATTCAACGATGAGCTCTCACGGCCGGCCAGAACTGATTAAAATCATAGAATTATTGATAGCCTGTCATCAAATTGCTGGCAAAAAATCTATGCGGGTTTCTACGTCCGGAAATGTCGACCGATGGCTTCCGATGCTTCGCATCAGCATTGGAATTATTTACATATGGTTTGGAAGCTTAAAGTTTTTTCCTGGTGTCAGTCCCGCGGAAGACCTCGCCAAAGAAACTATCCGGCTTCTCACATTCGGGCTGATAAAACCCGATCTATCCTTATTGTTACTTGCGCTTTGGGAAACGATCGCTGGTGCACTTCTGATAGTTGGACTGTATCAGAAGTGGGTGATCCGTGTACTGCTTGTTCACATGTGTTGTACATTCATGCCACTCTTTTTGCTGCCAGGCCTTTCTTTCACAGCGGCTCCTTTCGTACTGACATTGGTCGGACAGTACATCATTAAGAATATTGTGATTGTCAGCACGCTGTTGGTGCTGGATACGAGTTCGAAAAAAAAGGAAATGTCTACTGCGAAGGACACCTAGTTCTACGTTCATTCGCTACGCAACGACTCAACCGGGTTTGTCCGGCTGGCCTTGACTAAAGTTCCTGCAATGGTCAGGATCATGATCACAATCAACATAGCAACCGGCAATGCATAATGCCACCAGCTAAACTCCATTCGCTCCGAATATCGTTCCTGGTATTTTTCCACCAGGAGATACGCTAACGGAACTCCGATCACAATAGAAATCAACAGCTGCTTTAGTGATGTATTTATTATCAATAAGGCGATCTGATGAAGGGGTGCTCCTAAAATTTTTCTGATCCCGATCTCTTTAGTCTTCTCGACCACCTTGTTGGAAGTAGTACCCAACAACCCCAGGCAGGCGATACCAATGGCCAGGAATGTGAAAAGAATTATTTGATTTCTGGTGATCTGCTCTTGTGCATAATTACGCCTGATGTTCTGATCAAGAAACACCCAGGTGAAAGCCTCGATTGGAAAGACGCTTTTGTAAAGCTCCGCCAGTCGGGCGACAATAGAAGCAGTCTCTTGAAGATCGATCCTGAAAGAAATTTTAGAAGCCGGTTGATCCTGCTCAATTGTATTTTTATAGGTGAGGAGCGTACCGGGAGATTTTTGTAGATGTGCAAAGAACGGAAGGTACTCGTATTCATCGTACACCCCGATAATTTCGACGTCTTTAACGGTATAGTTCAAGATAATGCGGGCACCGATGGCTTCTGACGGTGAGGAAAAACCCAACCTTTTAATTGCCTCATTGCTAAGCAAGACTGTTTTTTGATTTGACGGACCATTAGAACTGAAATTACGCCCTTCTAACAAACGGATTCCATAGAGCCCCAGGAAGTTCTCATCAACCCCGCCATTAGAAAACAAACCGACAATCGCCGCCCCTTCCTTACGCTGCGCAAATTGTGGAAGGCCCCCTCCGTCGCCCATTATAGACTTGCTCAGGCTCGCGATGCGCACGCCGTTTACTTTGTAGGCTTCATTTACAAAGTACTCCAGCTTGCTGTTGAAATCCTCCGTTCTGTTCAATGGACAGTTTACCGTTATTACACCGCTCTTGTTGATCCCCAAATTCTTGCTGAGAATGTAGTCTAGTTGAAAATACACGGCGACAACCCAGATGAGCAGGACTATCGCCGAAGCGTATTGAAATGTGATCAGGGATTTTATCCACCATGGAGTTTCCGAACCTCGCAATCTTTTTAAAAGGACGACGGCGTCTTTCCTGGATGATATCACGACCGGATAAAGGCCTGTCAAAACGATAGTTGTTAGTGGCACAATCAGGAAGATTGCAAAATGCTCGTCTATGATTGTTTTCCATTCGACAACGTAAAAATGAAAAAGATATTCCGCGGGATATTTTACCAATTGGATCAGTGTAAGGGAAAGAGCAAGAGCAAAAAGGTTGATGATGGCAGACTCCACGAAGAATTGAACTGCAAAATCTTTTCTGCCGGCACCAACAACCTTTCTGGTGCCAACTTCCGGCATCCGTTTATGAAGTGTTGAAATGGAAAGGCTTACATAGTTAGTCCCGGCAAGAAACAATATCACGAACGAAAGCGCGGCAAGAACTATTAACGCGGGCCTGGGTTTGTATACCTGACCAAGGCTGCTGTCACTAAAGGCAATGTCCTTTAGCGGTTCAACGTTGACGGTGGGGTCAGCATTTTCGATGTTGTTATAAAAGATCTTCCGTCTGGCGTCAATTTGTTGTTGAAGATTGGCAAAGCTCACGCCCTCGCGTATTCTGATGAAATTTTCGCCCATCCACGTCGGATTATCAAAGGTGGACGGAAACCTGTCATCAATTTCGTCCAGCCCGGCAGTGGATATTACCATATCGAAATGGAAATATGTATTTCGTGGCAACGCCTCAAATACACCGGTCACTTTCAGCGGCAGTGAATCGTTTAGATAAATGATGGAATTAACGGGATCGCTGGCTCCAAAATATTTTCTGGAGACCTCTTGAGATAGCACGACTGTGCCCGGCTGCATAAGCACTAGCGCCGGATCGCCCTTTTCCAATGGGAAAGAAAAGAATTGAAAAAAATTTGGATCAGCAAACGCTACTTTTTCCTCGCGAAAGAAATGCTTAGTCGAGTCACGCTCGTAAACAGCCATGAACACTTTGTCGCCAGTACCCTGTAATGCTTTCTGAAAACCACCTTGGCCAACTAGCCTCGTAAGTTCTTCCACTTCCTTGAACTCGTCGGCGATATGTTTTGCTACGCCGCAGAAGTTTACGGCGTTATCAGATTCCTGCCAATCCAGCTTATTGTCCGTCCACCGATGGTGCCACGTTAACCTTGCGATACGTTCGTAATCCTTATGAAACCGGTCTGTTGTAAGTTCGGCATGGGCGTAAGGCCAGAGAATATAAAATGCCGCAAAGCCGATTGACAGGCCCACAATGTTGATCGCGGTAATGAAAGGACTCCTCGAAAGGAGCCGGAGAGAAAGTTTGATGTAACTAAGAAGCATGGCCTTAAATATTTTACTCGCTACGCAACGACTCCACGGGATTTGTCCGGCTCGCCTTGATTAAAATACCCGCAATGGTCACAATCATGATTACGACCAACAATGCAACCGGAAACGCATAATGCCACCAGCTAAAGTCCATTCGCTCCGAATATCTTTCCTGGTATTTTTCTACGAGGACATATGCCAACGGAATTCCAATCGCAATAGAAACCAACAGTTGCTTCAGCGAAGTATTTATTATCAATAGGGCTATCTGATACATACGCGCACCCAATATTTTTCTAATCCCGATCTCTTTTGTCTTCTCAGCCACTTTGTTGGAAGTAGTACCCAGCAATCCCAGGCAAGCGATACCAATTGCTAGGAATGTGAAAAGGATGATTTGATTTCTAGTGATCTGCTCTTGCGCGTAGTTGCGCCGGATGTTCTGATCAAGAAACACCAAGCTGAAGGTTTCCAGTGGAAAGATGCTTTTATAAAGATCCTCCAGTTGGGTAACGATGGCAGCTGCCTGCTGAAGATCGATCCTGAAAGAAATCTTGGAAACAGGTTGATCCTGCGCAATGGCGTTTTTATAGGTGAGGAGAGTGCCGTTTGATATTTGTAGTTGTGCAAGGAACGGCGCGTATTCATATTCGTCGTACACCCCGATAATTTCAACATCCTTAACGTAGTTTAATATAACACGGTCACCAATGGCGTCTCCTGGCGAAGAAAACCCCAACCTTCTAGTTGCTTCGCGGCTTAGTAGAACTGATTTGTTATTTGACGGACTGTTTGTGTTGAAG
>DASVBA010000769.1:0-3427 GCA_036376095.1 Chryseolinea sp. | reverse complement strand
CTCCCCGGGCTGTGTGCACCAAAACTTATTGGATAACCTCCGATTGATTAAAGCTCACCGAAGCGACGCAACTTATTCCGGACCAGTTTAGCGGATGTAATATACGTCACTCCATTCTTTGCTGCCTGTTACGGATTATAGAATTAACCGTGAATGTCATTCAGCCGACTTCTTCAGCCTAACACTTCTGCTATTCTTGCGTAAAGAAATACGCAATGAGAACAATCATCTTTTTTTCCGTCATTCTATCGTCACTTACGCATGCTTACGCGCAGCACGAAGTTTTTATCAAATCAGATGCCGCTATCCAGGGTTATGATCCCGTGGCCTATTTCAAAGAATCGAAACCTGTAAAAGGTCAGGCACAGCTTAGCTACACATGGAAACAAGCCGCATGGTATTTTGCTTCTCAGCAGAACCTGGATGACTTCAAGAGAAACCCTGAAAAATACGCACCTCAATTCGGGGGTTATTGTGCTTACGGCATGGCGGAAGGCCATAAAGCCCCGACGTCTCCCGATGCATGGACCATTCTTGACGATAAACTGTATTTAAACTACAACAAGAATGTGAAGGAGCTCTGGGACAAGGACCGGCCAGGAAACATCGAAAAAGCAACAAAGAATTGGCCCTCAGTCAAGAACGACAAAGACTGAATTACTTAAATATGAAACAACCAGTCGCTATAAGTAGTGGATTCGGGGTTAAAGTCATAACGTGTCAGAAAATGCCTGTCAAGTAGCTCAACCGTTGTACATTTCATTAATGACAAGTTTCGAAAACCTGGTAACTTAGAACTACCGGCAAATCCACCTTCCTGCCAACACACGATCATGATCTTGTTCTTTGCAGTTTGACAAACACCATAAGGATGCACGACGCGGTTGTCTGGTTCGTTGTCGAAAGTCAGGCTGCATATTATCTGCCGTTGTGCTGCTTCCAACAGTTGCCTGGTGATCTCTGCCGTATCAATTGACACTAACGACATACTTGCCCTTTGTAACCAATCTGCCAAATGGTTTTAGAATCAATCCCTTCGACCGCATAAAGTCTTCGAATATTACGGCATCCTCCTCATTCACCGAAACCAAAAGTCCGCCACTGGTTTGTGGGTCCGCTAAAATTGATTTCTGATCTTCGGTCAATGCACTGATCTTTTTCCCATAACTATTCCAATTGCGGGCAGTTCCTCCAGGAGTCGATTTCTGCTTTAAATATCCATCAAGAAAATCGAACACAGGAATTCTGGCCGTATCGATTTCCGCGGAGAGCCCGCTCCCCTCACATACCTCACAAAGGTGTCCCAACAATCCGAATCCTGTCACATCCGTCATGGCGTTCACATAAGGAAGCGATCCGAAATCACTTCCCAATGAATTCAGCCGCAACATTGAATCGACTGCAGCTTTAAGGTGATCGTCATGAACGATGCCTTTCTTCTGAGCCGTGGTTATTATACCGATCCCAAGTGGTTTAGTGAGATACAGTAATGAATTAGCCCTTGCAGTGTCGTTTCTTTTGAGGTTTTCTTTTTTTACAGTGCCTGTAACCGCAAGACCGAAGATGGGCTCAGGGCAGTCAATACTATGGCCGCCCGCCAACGGTATACCCGCGCTCGTACAGACCTTCCTGCTTCCCTCCAAAACGCTCTTGGCGATTTCAGGGGAAATTTTTCCAATGGGCCAACCTAATATCGCGATCGCCATAATCGGTTCGCCCCCCATAGCGTATACATCACTGATTGCATTAACCGACGCAATGGATCCAAATGTGAACGGATCGTCTACTATCGGCATAAAAAAATCCGTGGTACTTATTATGCAGGTGCCATTTCCTAGTTCATACACGGCGGCGTCATCCTTCGATTCATTACCTACTAACAACGATTTAAACTTCACCTGCCCAACCTCGGTGTGAAGCATCTTTTCCAGGACATCCGGTGCAATTTTACATCCACATCCGGCACCATGGCTGAAGTGAGTGAGTTTAATATTTTCCGTTTCTACCATTCCCATAACAATTAAAAATTCGGCGACAAAAGATACTTCGAATAAAAATCATCAATCACTTTAACAGCATCTTCAGGATTATCCACAAGATTAAACAGATTCATATCTTCCGGACTGATCATCTTGTCATTGACTAAGACTTTTTTCCACCATTCCAAAAGGCCCGTCCAGAATTTCTTGCCCACGAGCACTATTGGGAATCGTCCGATCTTTTTTGTTTGAATCAAGGTCAACGCTTCTGTCAATTCGTCGAGAGTACCAAACCCGCCAGGCATCACGATAAATCCTTGTGAATACTTCATAAACATCACTTTGCGAACAAAGAAATAATCGAACGTGATCAACTTGTCGGCGTCGATGTATATGTTGCCTTTCTGCTCATGGGGCAGATAAATATTCAATCCAACTGATCGGCCTTTTCCCCGATTAGCGCCCCGGTTTCCGGCTTCCATTATACCAGGCCCACCTCCCGTTATCACACCGTAACCTTGTTGTACCAGTTGATATGCAATCTCATCCGCCATCTTGTAGAATGGATTACTGGGCCTCACTCGCGCCGAACCGAAGATCGTGACGCATGGACCTATCTTTGCAAGCTTTTCCAATCCTTCGACAAATTCCGACATTACTTTAAAGATCATCCAGCTGTTCGAGCCCTTGATCTCCGCCCAATCTTTATCTTTAAACGCCTGACGAATCCGTTGTTCCTCCGCGAGTGCATCAACGTTAACTACCACTCCTGTTTTCTTTTTGCTCTTCATAGTCATAACTTGAACGTAAATATCGAATATACTCCGATGAAACAAAAAATATACGGTTATCCGGTGGCGCTAATTGTCTTCATACATATTGCAATGATCGGCTGCCAACCAAAGACATCGACGCAGGTTGAAACACCCGGTAGCGACACCTCATGGGCATTGCTGCCTTTTGTCAAAGTGGATAGTGTGAACCCCATTTTAAACGCAGGTAACAATGAATTTAATTGTCCTGTTTTAAAACGTGCCATCAAATGGGAAAACAAAGACGTATTCAATCCCGCGGCAGTTGTTCGCGATGGAAAAATCTACCTGTTGTACCGCGCTGAGGACACCATTGGGAAACACGCGGGCACATCGCGCATAGGGCTGGCCGTGAGCGAAGACGGCCTTCATTTCGCGAAAAGAAAAGAACCCGTTTTGTATCCCGACAACGACACTCTGAAGATCTACGAGTGGGAAGGCGGGATCGAAGACCCACGTGTGGTTGAGACTGAAGACGGGAAGTACCTAATGACATACACAGCGTATGATGGTACAACGGCAAGGCTACTCATCGCTTCGTCACCAGACCTAATGCAATGGACAAAACATGGCACTGTTCTGAACGGCAAGTACAAAGATGCGTGGAGCAAATCAGGCGCGATAGTAGTAAAACAA
>DASVBA010000767.1:0-3330 GCA_036376095.1 Chryseolinea sp. | reverse complement strand
CCACTACTCTTTCAATGAAAGGCTTTCCCTCCATCCACATAAAACCTTTAAGCGTTCCGCAGATCATAAGCGGGATCGTATAGATAAGGAGTCCCAGGAACGCCAGCCAGAAGTGTGCACCGGTAAGCAGCTGCGAGGGTTCATGGCCTGTAAGGCGCGGTACAACGGAATAGATACTGGCCCATAACAAGAAAGCGATAATACCGTACATGGTGAGATGCGAATGGGCCACCGTAAAGTCCGTGAAATGCCAAAGAAGGTTCGTAAAACGAAATGCTTCGGCAGTTCCTTGGAACGATCCGACAAAGTAGAATACAATACCCACCAGGTAAAAAGGCAGTGTATAGCTGTTCGAGATCTTATTCCATGTTCCCTTGAAGGTCATGAAGAAATTTGTCGTACCCGCGGTGACAGGGATCAACATTCCCATACTTCCAACAATGGCCACGGTCTGAAGCCACCATGGAATAGAACTGAATATAAAGTGATGGGTGCCGATCAGCGTATAAAAAAGTATCTGCGTCCAGAAAGCAAGGATTCCCAGGCTATAAGAATAGATGGGTTTGTTCAGCTGCTGGGGAAGAAAATAGTATACCAGTCCGAGGTTGAAGAGCATGAACCACATCCCCACACCCTGGTGCATGTAATAACCCTGCGTGATCGTTTCTCCTAAACCATTTTGCCAAGTCGGCCAATACGCCACGATAGCTATGACGAGGGTGAACAGGATCGCTGAAATGATATACCAGTTCGAGATGTAGATCTCTTTGGTCTTGCGACGTGCTACCGTCTTCATGAAGTTTATCAGCGTAACGACAAGTCCCGCAGCAAACAACATCATCACCGGCCAGACATACTCGCGGTATTCGCCTCCAGCATTGTTGATACCCGCCATCAGGCACAACGTTCCTAGTATAATGGACGCGTTGATCAGCCACAGTGAGATCCATCCGCTTTTCATACTGGCAATAGATGCGTTACTAACAGTAGGAACGACATAATATCCCAATCCCAACATGGCCAGCGAAGACCAACCCCAGAACACTGCATTGGTATGAACTGGTCGTAGCCTTCCAAAACTCAACCAACTAACTGAATCAACATCCGGTGCGACAAACTTGATACCCAGATACTCACCCACGGAGGTACCAAACAACAACCAGAACGTCGCGCATCCGAGATACCAGAGAATCAACCGGGCCAGATTCCTGTCGATAGAAGGCCTGGGCTCTACCTTGCGTTTTGTAGCAACAAATTGCGGGTCAACAACAGCATTGACACTTTTGATAAGACCCCTCTTGTCATCAGCCACAGCTGACCCTGACAATTCGTTGTTTGTTAACACATAGCTAAGACTTGCTTTTCTCTTTAATAACGCAGCGTCTATTTCTTCATCTTCGCGATGAATGAGTTCGTCTATGATCCGCTCTGCTTCTTTCAGTTTTACTTTCGCCTGGTAGCGTGCAACGAGTTTATTGATTCTCAGAATAAGCAGCAGTACGGCGATAAATATGGGAATGAGAATAAGAACCAGCGTAATAATGATTCCCGGCTGACTGATCAGCGACGGAGTTTCAATGGATTGAGCAGAGGCCGGAAGTACAATCGAAACAAAAAACAGCGTAAGCACAGACTTTGTAAGCACTGTAACCGGCTGTTTCTCTCGCTGACGTTCGGCCAGCACAAGGGCGATCTCATTTTCATTCATTCGACGTAGATAGTCATCAATGTTTTTGAGGGTCGGGGGGCCGCTTCGAAGTCGCGTGACCTTTCGGAGCACGTGCAGCACGATCCATAAGGAGATGCCGGCCGTGATCAGCATCAGTAAGGTAGTCAGGATGATAAGTTTCATAGTTAGAGGTATTTATAATAGAGGACAATTTTGTCTTTTATTATAGCAAAAAAATTTGCTATGGATGGTCCATTGCTTTTTTCAGCTTGCTCCCTTCACTCATCATAGTCATTAATAGATCCATTTTAATTCCGTCTCAAATAGCTGAGTCCCTTCTCCAGATTTTCCGTGAACTCTCCGATCTGTGTCGTCTCCAGCATGTTTTTCAACTTTGTCCGGATGAGTTTGAACTCATCGTGAATAGGACACGGCTTCTTTTCATTGCAGGCTTTTAATCCCAGGCCGCATCCCACAAAAACCTTGTCCCCGTCTATGGCGGAGACGATTTTGTCCAGGGTGACCTTCCTGGCAGCTTCGTCCATGAAGAACCCACCATTGGGTCCTTTGGTGGACTGCAGCAGTCCCTTGCGGCTCAGTTCCTGGAGTATCTTAGCCATAAAATACTCTGGCGAATCGATGCCGTTTACGATGGCTTTGATGCCTACCCTCTCCCCCGCCTTCGACTTCTGGGAGACAAACATCATTGCCCGTATGGCATATTCGCAGGCCTTGGAGAACATATCTTGAGCGATTACACGACAAATATAAGAACGAGTTTCAATAATAAAAGAGTTTTTTGTCTTTTATTTTGCCTGTGCGTACTTTCGAGATGTGTGCCCAGACTTTTCACCGCAGAGGCGCCAGGAGCGCAGGGTTTCGCAGAGAATACCATGGAACTTTGCTCCTTGTATCCCTGCCGTAGCGTGCGAAGGCTGGCGGTAAAACACACCCACATTTCCCTATCCCCTTTATTCCCTTATTTCCCCATTTCCCTATTTCCTTATTTCCTCCCTCCCCCCCAACAAATTCAAAAAAACTTCAAACTTTCCCGTAACCAACGCCATCCATAAAAGTATATTAACTACATTTAAGTAAAATATATAGGACGTGAACCGGCATCAACTAGGAGAATTTGAAGAAATCGTGATGCTCACCGTCGGCATCCTCTACAAAGGTGCATACGGCGTAGCCATCATCGACGAGATCGAACAACGCACCAACCGCAAAGTGAGCATTGGCGCTTTGCAAACCGTATTAAGAAGACTCGAGAGCAAAGGCTATCTCACCTCCGAATTCGGAGAAGCGACAAACGCCCGGGGCGGAAAACGGAAACGCTACTTCAGTCTTACCACCCTCGGCTCACGCGTGCTGCGCGAGAACCAGGAACAACGCAAGGAACTGTTCAAGGCCATACCACGAGTCGCATTCCCGAAACAATGAACCACTCCTCAGATACACAACCTCCAAAGCTCTTCCTCCGCTTCTTCCGTTGGTTCTGCAATCCGTCGTTCGCAGAAGATATTGAAGGCGACCTTAAGGAAATGTTTATACGTGATGCAGCCTCCGGAAACATTGCACGGGCGCGACTGCAGTTTTCATTAAACGTCCTGCGTCTCTTTCGTCCCGGAATAATAAAAAAGTTTGGTAGTCAATCTTCA
>DASVBA010000756.1:0-31706 GCA_036376095.1 Chryseolinea sp. | reverse complement strand
TTTCAAGCCGTTCCAAAAACTGAAGTATTCCAAATGGATGCTCGCGGCAACAAGTCTCGTGGTGCTTTGGACATATGCATTTATTACCGGACTGTCTCCCTCTGTCTTACGTGCCGTAATGATGTTCTCGTTCGTTGCCATGGCCCGTCCGTTAGACCGGCAAACGAATATCTATAATACTCTTGCAGCGTCAGCGTTTATTTTGCTGGTTTACGATCCGTTTATGATCGTGTCTGTTGGTTTCCAACTGTCGTTCCTTGCGGTCATCGGTATTGTTGGATTACAACCTCCTCTCTACCGGCTCTGGGAACCGAACAGCCGGCTTTGGGATGAGGTCTGGAAAATCACTTCAGTCTCTATCGCCGCACAACTTGCCACATTTTCGTTGGGTTTGTTTTACTTTCATCAGTTTCCGAACTATTTCCTTGTTGCAAACCTGTTTGTGATACCACTATCCTTTGTCGTATTATTAATGGGGATCGGTCTGATACTCGTTGGATATTATGCCGCTGCAGCATCCGCTTTGGGGTGGGCTCTGGAATGGATCATCAAGGTGCTGAATGAAGGGGTCTTTCTTATCGAACGGCTACCGTTCAGTGTTCTTGGCAACATTTACATTAGCAAGCTTCAGTGTTGCATACTGCTGTTGCTTGTAGTCGTTATTTACACGTGGATCGAAACAAAAAAATCGGCCCCATTGATCATTGGCTCCTTGCTATGTATTTTGTACTCAATGGATCAATGGATATACCTGCAGAAGAACGTTAAGCCCGGCAAAGCCATATTTTACAACATCGCTGGTCATACGGCTATAGATTTTATGGAGTCGGGCCGAACGTATTTCGTTTCAGATTCTGCGATGGCGCGCGATATTTTGAAGATCAAATTTCACGTCGCGCCAGCACGAGTCCAGGCCGGGGTAAGAAATGTGCACCAAGGTGCCGCGGTCAGCAGGGAGATCAACGGATGTGCATTGATGGTTTGGAATAAAAAGACCATTGTACAAATCAAGGATCCTGCATATGTTGTTCCCCCAGGAATGGAAATTGATATTGTCGTTATAAGCAACAACGCTGTGAGATCAATCGTCACGCTGGTATCGCAGGTAAAGGCCCGGGAATATATAATTGACAGCAGCAATTCTTTCAGGAACGCAAGCCGTCTGCTTGAGGAGTCCCATTCATTCGGTATAAAGACCACGTCGCTTCTGCATCAGGGAGCGTATACAATAATCATTTAGATCATGGAATACATTGAGCTTGACATAAAAGATAGAATCGGGACGATCACCTTAAATCGCCCCGAGAAACGAAATGCCTTGAACTTTGGAGTCGTGTCCGAATTGAAAGAGGCATTTACCGCATTCGATACCGACCAGAAGGTGAAGGTAATTGTGCTCAAGGCAAAAGGGGAGTCGTTTTGCGCTGGTGCTGATCTTGCTTACCTCAAAAAGTTGCAGGGATCTTCTTTCGAAGAGAACCTTCAGGACTCGAAACATCTTATGGAATTGTTTCTTAAGATATACACGCTGAAAAAAGTCGTCGTGGCTCAGGTTCAGGGCAATGCAATTGCCGGCGGTTGTGGTCTTGCCGCTGTGTGCGATTTTGCTTTTACAGTACCTGATGCGATGTTTGGTTATTCGGAAGTCAAGATTGGATTTATACCCGCCATTGTCATGGTTTTTTTGTTGCGAAAATTGGGGGAGGGCCACGCTAGAAATCTCTTACTTAGCGGAGATTTAGTTTCTGCAGACGAGGCATGTCGAATGGGGATGGTGACCAAGGTCGTTCCATCCGAGAAACTTGAACAGTCTGTATTGGCTTTTGTAAATAAACTCCTTGTAGAAAATTCTTCACAGGCGTTGGAGGCAACGAAACAAATGATCGCAAAGGTCCAGTCAATGCCGTTGGAGGATGCACTGAGCTTTGCCGCTGAAATGAATGCCCATGCGCGATCAAGTGATGATTGTCAAAAAGGAATACACGCATTTCTGAATAAACAAAAGCTTGCCTGGTAATTGTAAGCCTATTCACTTCGAATGCAGTTTCTGAAACACGCATCCCTTTTTTTTATTGCGCATTCGTTTCATTAATATTAGTTTCTGTTGGAAACACCACTTTCAATATTAAAAAAGTATTGGGGATACGACCAGTTCAGGCCGTTACAGGCTGATATCGTTAATGCATCTTTGCAGGGAAAGGATGTCCTTGCCTTGCTGCCCACCGGTGGAGGAAAATCCGTGTGCTTCCAGGTACCTGCTTTGTTGAGGGGTGGAATTTGTATCGTGATCACACCCCTCATCGCGTTGATGAAGGATCAGGTGGAGCAATTGAAGCAACGGGGTATCGATGCCGCAGCCATTCATGCCGCTATGAGCAGAGTCCAGGTTGACGTTCTTCTTAACAATTGCATCTATGGAGACGTGAAATTTCTTTACGTCTCACCCGAGCGGTTGCAAACGGAATTGTTTATCGAACGGGTGAAACAGATGAACGTCGGTTTGATCGCAGTGGACGAAGCACATTGTATCTCACAGTGGGGTTACGATTTTCGCCCGTCTTATCTCAAGATTGCATCACTCCGCGTATTGAAACCAGGTGTTCCCGTCATGGCCCTGACCGCAACAGCAACGGCCGAGGTACGAACCGACATTATTGAAAAACTTGAACTGAAGAATGCTGACATTTTTCAGAAATCCTTTGCGCGGGATAATCTTTCGTTTGTAGTGCGAAAGACAGAGAATAAGGAAAAGAAAGTACTTGAAATTTTGCAGAAAGTGAAAGGCTCTGCGATCATTTACGTCCGTTCAAGAAAGGCAACGCAGGAGATTGCGGAGCGCCTCGTCAGAAAAAACATTTCAGCATCATTTTATCATGCAGGCCTGGACTTTGATGAACGAACCAAACGCCAGGATAAATGGATACAAAATCAGATTCGAGTCATTGTCGCGACCAACGCTTTCGGTATGGGCATCGACAAACCCGACGTCCGCGTGGTCATACACCTTGACCTTCCGGAAAATCTTGAGTCCTATTACCAGGAGGCTGGACGCGCGGGGCGTGACGGGCTGCGCAGTTTCGGCGTTGTGCTTTATCAGGAAGCTGACGTATCCAACCTTGAGCTTAAGGTTGAACAGTCGCAACCAAGTCCGCAGTTCCTGAAAACAGTTTACCAGGCGTTGTGTAACTACTACCAGCTTGCCCTCGGAAGCAGTGCGGGAGAAAGTTATGACTTCGACCTCAACGATTTTACGGAGCGTTTTCATTTGCATCCAAATGAAGTTTATATCGCGTTGAAAAAGCTCGAAGAGGAGGGACTTGTTCAGTTCAACGAAAGTTTTTACAGTCCATCGACCATACATCTGCTTATGGACAAAGCAAAGCTCTACGAATTTCAGATAGCCTACGCCAGGTTCGACCCGATCATAAAAATGCTGCTGCGTTTGTATGGTGGGGAATTGATGTCGGGTTTCCCTAAGGTTGCCGAGTCCACTATTGCAAAGGGATTGAAGATACCTACGCAAGAAGTTGTCAACACGCTCAAACATCTTCACGAACTGCAGGTAATTGCCTATCAACCTGTGAAGGAGAAACCACAAGTGACCTTTGTGATGCCCAGACAGGACGCGGAAAGGCTGCCGCTAAACGTGAAACGGATGGAAGCACGCAAGAAATTGATCTTGGACAAAATGAAGGCAATGGTTTCTTTTGTAACATTAACGCATCGATGCCGGATGCAGCTTATTCAGGATTACTTTAACGAAGTTTCTTATAACAAATGCGGGATTTGTGATGTTTGTATTGAAGAACGTAAGAAAGAAAACAGAAATGCATTTGATGAATTGCGAAATGAGGTCACGAATGTGTTGAAGAAAAAGTCGTTGACAGTCGAACAAGTGGAAGAACTGATCGCCCCTAAGGATCACGAGCTGTTCGTGGATGTTGTACGCGAAATGGTCGATGAAGGCGTTCTCTCTTATGATAGTGTATGGAAATTAAGTCTTATCAAGCAGAAGCGGTAAAATTTGTGCTATGAGAAAGGTGCTCAAGAACTTCCTTCGTATTTTCATCTATGTTCATGTCGTTCTGGCGTTCGCGTTGCTCTTGACGCATTGCAGTTTTTCGCATTACGCTAAAAAGTCCTATGAGAAAGCGGACAAAGAAAAACCATTTGACGTTATCATTGTTCCCGGCGTCCCCTACGAGAAAGAAAATACTACTTCAGTGATGAAGATGAGGATCTACTGGGCCAAGCTTCTTTATGATAGTGGCTTTACAAAAAATATAATCTTTTCGGGCTCTGCCGTATACAGCCCATTCGTTGAAGGCATTGCGATGAAGATCATAGCCGATTCCCTTGGCATTCCATCAGATCACACTTTCTCCGAAACAAAAGCCGAGCATAGCACGGAGAACGTTTACTACTCCTGGAAGATGGCCCGTGAGATGGGTTTTCAAAAGATAGCGCTGGCAAGTGATCCATTTCAATCCCGTTTGTTGAGAAGTTTTACTAAAAAGTATTGCCCTGGGGTTAAAGCGATTCCCGTGGTTTTTGACCGGTTGCAAATCGATGACAAGCCGTTGCCAAGGATTGACACTACAACGGCATTCAGAGCTGATTTTGTTTCGATCGTCCATCGTGAGAGTTTCTGGCAACGCTTCAGCGGTACGATGGGTAGACGGATAAAAGATGAAGTGAAAGCAGAAAAAAAGGATCAGAAAGAAAAGGAAGTTCCTACAGCAAACTAATCTCGCGAGGCTGATCCGAGCCAGAGATTATGGATTATTGAGAACCGGAGAACGTGTCTTGAGAAAAACTCTTCTGTTCCAAAGCGCTGCTGATAAATAAAGATGTATCCCGTTTCCAGTGTCAGGTTTTTATTTACCGCAAATTCCGTGGATGCATAGATCCTGTTCTGGTCGAACGTATTTTCTTTGTTGTTCAGCATTATTTCCTCTGAAAGTCTTAGCTGTATAGTGGCAACGCCGTCGTCATTTGTTTTAAGGGGTATCCTGGCTTGCAACCTGTATCTGAAGCGGACCACGTAAAATGAGTCCTTCCATACACTCTGGTCCTGACTTTCTTCAATAAATCGATTATCAATTCGTATGCGCTGTTGGATAAGGATCTTCCTGACCGGGAGTTCGTATGAACCTTCTATGACCGGTCTGACCTCAGCAGTTGAGTGTACGTATCCATTTTCAGGGATCTGCGCGTATATCCACGAAAAGGTCAATCCTGCACCAAAGTTCCATCGATCCTTGACATAATGTAGTCGCGAATGCATGATCAATTGATTTTCTACATCCGGATTGAAGAACCGACGGTTGTCTATTTCATTGATCCAATATACGTTGGGAGTGATATTAAGTTGATTCTGATAGCGAACCCAATACAGGCCTTGGGGATATACAACGGATTGGCCGAACGCCAGGGAAGCTTTTAACAGGAGGGCAAGTAAAAGTACTTTTTTCAAGCAATTCGTTATTGTGCCAGTAGTTCCTGCGCGTTTTGAAATGCAACTTTTGATGGTTTATCACCGCCGATCATCTTGGCGATCTCTTCTATCCGTTCGTTGTCCTGCAGGTGTTTTATGGAGCTTATGGTTTTCGCAGCGGTGTTATCCTTGTAAACAAAATAGTGTGAGTTTCCTCTCGCCGCTATTTGGGGTAGATGGCTGATTGCGATGAGTTGATGCCTTTCCGACATTTTCCTCATCATACTTCCCAACTTGAATGCAACTTCACCTGAAACCCCGCTATCGATCTCATCCAGTACCAGCGTTGGCATCTCTGTTTTTTCAGCCATGACGTATTTAATGCAGAACATCAATCGGGAGAACTCTCCTCCGGAAGCAACCTGTGCTATCGGTCTTGGGGCTATGCCTTTATTTGCGCTGAAAAGTATTTCAATTTTATCCGTTCCTTGAACACTGAGATCTGTAACGGCCATGTCTATCTGGAACGTCGCGTTGGGTATACCGAGCTCCTGCAGGAGTTGCGTGATCTGTTTACAGAGAGGGGCAACGACTTTTTTCCTTGATGTGCTCAACTTCTGAGCGGTAGCCAGCGCGTTTTTACGCGAAGTTTCGAAACATTCCTTTGCTTTCTCAATGTGTTCGTCCAGGTTCGAAGTAATGCTATTCTTCTGCGCAAGGTTTTCCTGGATAACAAGCAGGGCTTTGAGATCCACAGCCTTATGTTTTTTTAACAACCGGTAAATAGCGCTCAAACGCTCTTTGATCCATTCTGCCCTTTCGGGATCGAATTCAATTGTCTCACCTTCTTTTTCAATTTCGTGGGTGAGGTCGTCCAGTTCGATTATGACACTTTCAAGCCTTTCGAAAAGATGAGCGTAAGCAGACGAATACGATGAAACGTTTTGGAGATGATTCCGCGCTTCGGCTAAACTATTCCTCGATGCGAACTCGGAATTGTTGATAAGGTCCAGGACGCTTTGAAACCTGTTCTTGATTTCACCGGCGTGCTCCATGATCTTAAGCTCCGATTCCAGCGATTCTTGTTCAGACTCTTCTAATTGAAGCTTCGATAGCTCGTCCAGTTGAAAACGGATATAGTCCGCTTCCTGTCGCAGCGTCTCAGCTTCTGTCGACAGGTTTTCGAAATCCTTTTTTGATTTCAAATAACCGTTCCATTGATCGGCATACAATTCGCGCAATGATTGATTTGACGCATACGCATCTACGAGCTTCAGCTGAAATGAATGTTGTCCAAGAAGCAGCGTCTCATGCTGGGAATGAATGTCCATCAACGAATCACCTACCCGTTTCATGACCTCCAGAGTAACCGGTGTATCGTTTATAAAGGCCCGTGATTTGCCGCCAGGACTCAGCTCCCTTCTGATCACCGTGCTGCTGTCGTAGTCGAGGTCTTCAGCTTTGAACAAGGACTTCAGACCATAGTTGCCGACCTCAAATGTTCCTTCGATGACACATTTTTGGTTTTCATCCCACAATACTTTTGAATCTGCGCGATTACCCATTAGCAATCCCATAGCTCCGAGCATGATCGACTTACCAGCGCCCGTTTCACCTGTGATCACATTGAGATGAGGCGAGGGGTCCAACACCAGGTGCTTGATGAGCGCATAATTTTTTATCGTGAGATGTTTGAGCATCAGGCCGTTGAATCGATGTAAAGTTCTGCGATGGAGCTAAAGGGATATTTTGCCTTTTTCATACGCATGTTCAGCAAAAGGATTTCATTGCTGTTCACCTCTTTAAGTTGTCCGAACACAGCAGTATTGTCCAGTAGTACAATATTAATTTTTTTGCCCAAAAAAGAAGCTGCTTTGTTTCTTATTTGTTCACGGTCGCTAATGCGCAGTTGCTTGGTACCCATGAGGAGTTATGAGTTATTTAGTTCAAACCACAACACACACCCTCGCCCTATCCCCCAACCCATAACTCATAACCCCTAACTCATAACTCCTAACTTCAGTTCTGAATCATTTTATCGTAAGCTGAGCGATTGGAAGGATCGATCGCGGTGATGATGTCGTAGGCTTCGCGCCGTATCTGGATGTTTCCGGTTGAAAAGATATTTGCAAGCTCTTTGCTCTTCGCATCGAAAAAACTCACTACTAATACGGATGTCGGATTCACGTCGCGTACCTTCTTTACTTCCCTGAGCCCTCTAAGTATTACATCCCGGCTCTTGTCGGGATCCTTGTCGAAGGTGTCTAAACCCAAACGGTGATAAGCGTACATTGCCCGGCGCATTTCTGTCATCTGACCGTTATTGTAATTCTCGACGATCCAATACCGGCTTCGATTACTGTTAAGGGGCTGCCAACCGGGCCTGTTTGCCTGTTGTGCATTATTAACTACTGCCAATGCTTTTTGAAAGTAGGGTGTACCCCCCAATTCCGCAAAGGTGTCATAATCGACACCAATGATCAGGTAAGCATACATCGCAAGCATAGACGTCAGGTTGGAAGTGTACGTATTATCGTTAAACTCCAGGGGCAGCGACTCGATGTATTCAAATTCCCAATCACGGTCTGCAAAATTAAAAATGAGGCTTGAGTAGTTTGTGTTGTAGACGGGCCGCGCAGCCTGTATTTGAACAGACGCGGAGAAATTACCGATCGAAGGCATTTTTGTGATCGTGATCAACATGTTGCAGTTGATTTTTTCGTAAGCCTTGTAAGAGTCGCCAGACCATTTGCGCGAATTCATGAACTGCTCAACAGCAGTTTTCATATCTCTGAATATTCCACGGTCGGATGTCTGGATTTGCGTGGAATTAATAGTCACGGTGCAATTGAGTTCCTGCGCCGTGCCTGCATAGGACATGGAGAGTAAACACAGTACCAGTAGAAAAATATTTCGCACCCGCATTATTTCGTCTCTGAATTCTTGATGATCGCGGCTACAATATCTTTCGCCACTTCATGCTTTTCTTTAAGCCCGAATGAAACGGCCTCGTGCTTCCTGTTGATGATCGTAATTTTGTTTGTGTTGTGCCCAAACCCGGCGCCGTTGTCGTTTAATGAGTTCAATACAATGAGATCAAAGTTTTTAGACTCAAGTTTTTGTATGGCATTGGCCTTTTCATTTTCCGTTTCCAATGCAAAACCCACTACGATCTGTCCGTTATGTTTTTGGCCCGCCAACGAGGCTGCTATGTCTTGAGTCTTCGTAAGCTCCAATGTCATGCCTTTGTCTTTTTTCTTGATCTTTTGATCGGCCACATTTAAGGGCTTATAGTCGGCCACCGCCGCTGCCAGCACGGTGATGTCAGCGCTGGGGAACAAGGCTGTACAAGCATTATACATTTCTTCTGCCGATACCACCGCTTTAACGCTTACGCCCCGATGGTTAGTATGCTCATGGGTGGGACCGGTGACTAAGTTTACCTTAGCCCCCTGGTTGGCCAGTTCTTCGGCTATTGCAAATCCCATCTTCCCGCTCGAATGATTTCCGATAAATCTAACAGGGTCGATAGATTCATACGTAGGTCCTGCCGTTACCAGCACCCTCTTTCCCTTCAATCGCTGGTGGGTAGAAAAAAAATCGTCGAGATATTTCACTATGTCTTCGGGCTCAGCCAACCGGCCCGCACCGACCTGGCCGCTCGCCAGCTCTCCATATGTAGGATCGATAATGTGATTACCAAAGCCGGCGACCTTTAGGAGGTTCAGTTTTGTTGCAGGGTGCGCCAGCATGTCGACATCCATAGCCGGCGCGATGAACACGGGGCATCGGGCGGACAGATACGTGGCAAGAAGCAGGTTGTCGCACAACCCGTTTGCCATTTTGGCGATAGTGTTTGCCGTTGCGGGAGCTATCAACATAGCGTCGCCCCACAACCCCAGGTCTACGTGATTTATCCATTCGCCGGTTTCAGGTTTTGAAAAAACTGATAACACCGGATTTTTTGAGAGTGTTGAAAGCGTCAGGGGAGTTACAAAACTTTCCGCGGACGGAGTGAGGATTACTTTTACTTCCGCCCCCTGCTTGACCAGAAGTCTTGTAAGAATTGCCGATTTATAAGCGGCAATCCCACCACAAACTCCCAGAACGATCTTCTTGCCCTGAAGCATGGTCGGCGAGATGGTTAGAGATCTTGCTTGGGGCTTGCGTCTGTGCGAAGACGGAAATTTAACTTTCCTTCCAGGAATTCTTCAGTAGCTGTTGTAGTCGGTTTCGGCATCCGCTCATAGAACTTAGAGATCTCTATTTGCTCACGGTTTTCAAAAACCTCCTCAAGATTATCAACAGTTGTAGCGAACTCAGCTAGTTTGTTGTTCAATTCTTCTTTCAGATTAACAGCTATCTGACGGGCGCGCTTGGAGATCACAACTACTGACTCATAGATGTTACCGGTTTGAGCTGCTATCTTTTCGATGTCACGCGTAATTACAGACGATTGAACTGCCATAGTATTAGGTATTATTGTTATTGATTTTTGACTTATTGATCTTTTCCAGACTCGCAGCGTAAAGTTTCTCTGCATCAGAAAGGTAACCGCTGCTCGGATACTTATCGACGAATTCCTTATAGTGTTCAACTACTCCCTTATAGCGATCCAGTTGTTTCGTATAGATACTCTGCTCGGCCAGCCTGAATTCGGACACGATCACAAGATAATAAGCCCGCTCCAGATACTTGGAGTCAGGAAAATTATCGATGAAGTTATCGAGCGCTACTATTGCAGCCTTGTAACTCCTCATTTTATAATACTGATAAGCATTGTCGAATCCCTTCTTCTCCAGTTTTACCTGCGTGGTGGTTATGACCTCGATGGACTGGTCGCGGAACTTGCTATTGGGATATCTGTTCAGGAATTGCTGCATTGCCGCCATCGCGTCGACGCTGTTGCTCTGGTCAAGGTTGGGACCCGGTGACGACTTGTATAATGAAAAGGCGTACATAAACCTTGCTTCCTCCGCCATAGTACTGCGGCCGTACGTCTCATAGAAAGTCTTGAATTGTTCGGCGGACAACAGAAACAACTCATCGTAGAACTGGCAGTATGCTAGGTAAAATTGCACTTTTTCGCCTTCGGGCAGACCGCGAACGATAGGGATGATCTGCTCGAATAGCACTGAAGCCTTATAGTATTCTTTTTTGGCATAATAGTTAAGACCAGCGTCGTATTTAACCCGCCAGTCCTGACTTTTTTCGATTTTTCTGAATTTACTGCAGGAAACTCCCCCCAGAACAATCAAAAGCAAAGTGAAGTATTTGGATGCTCTCAGCATAAGCCCGCAAATATAATACAAGAAGCTGTATCTGGAAAACGCTTCTTTCTACTGTTAGATGTGGGAAACAGCTTAAAATGTCTATTTCCTAACGATTAATTTTCGGGTAATAACCCCTTCGTTCTCAACATAAAGGGTATAAAAATAGATTCCGGCGCTGAGATCGTCGGTCCTGAATCTGACAAAATTCTCCATCGCGGGAAGGGAGAATTCCCCCACGACGTTACCCAGGATATTGTGAACCACGATCTTGGCCTTAACCTGATCATTGTTCACTTTGTAATCTACTACCGCCTGATCGACGACAGGATTTGGATAGACATCATGTAAAGTGATGAATCTGGAATTGTAAATATTTTGCTTCTCCGGTTTTTCTTCCACAATGAAATTAAGGTCGAATTCCACCGAATGGCCCGGATTCAACTTATTAAAAGCCACGTAATGAAGTGTGCTTTCTCCTGACACCAGGCCGGCTTCCAATACAACCTGAAAGGTGTTCAGAACCTGTCCTGCTTCGATCTTCACAATAAAATCTTCGACCTTGTTGTCAAGGCAGTTGTTGTCAAGACAGAAGTAGTTCTTCTGACTACTGCCGATCTGTGCATCAACATTCCTGATGATCAGTGTAATGGCTTTGTCGGAAGTGTTCTTGAATCGGAGGGGGGCCCTTATTGCTTCGCCGATATAGCCTTTGTAGGATTCCTGGAGACTGCTCACCTCAAAGCTTTGCGCAAAAGCACCGCAGCTTATCATGATACTCATCACCAACAACAACAAATTCCTCATAAAACCGGCTCTGTTTCACAAAATTTAAACTTTTCGCCGGTATGTCATAATAGAATGCGAAGTTTTTCGTTAACCGGCCCTATTATTTTTAGGGAGGCTGTTTTTGTCGGTTTTTTTGGAGGATTTGTTATCGGTTGGGGGATTTGACGACGTCCGACTTTGTCGGCTTCTCTTTCACCTTCCATGAAAATCCCTTCAGCGTCATGTCCTCTTTTTTAAGTTCATGGGGTGGAATGAAATTAGCCTCAGGTTGTTTGTAAAAACTGAAGGTGTTGACTTTGCCGTCTTTGAACCTTATCGTGATGTCGCTGCAAATGATTTTATTCATTCCCATAGACGAACCGTCGTCTTCGTCCAAAGCGAAGAAGATACTTTCGCCGTTGCCCTGTACAATCACCTGGTTGATTTTCGAATCTTTGAATTCCGCCGTCATCTTCCGTCCCTTGATCTGGTTATAGTTGATCAGCGAGTCTTGCGATATTACAAATGAATTGACATTCAGAAAGATCTTGTCGATGCCCTTGCCCTTGATGAGCATCCTGATTGAGTCGGCCGTCATCTGATTTCCCTCCGTCCATAAGATCGGATCCTTATAAAAATAGATGGTGGAGTCGGCTTCTCGGTATTCCAACGAATCGGCTACTCCCTGCATATCGCTTTTGAAGATCTTAACATTATTGTAGGCGAGCAGCCGTTTCTTTTTTGGGTCTGCATTTTCAATGGACACCAGCGTATCCGCCGATATGAACAACGTATCATTGTTGTCGTCCACCTTGGCGATGTATGCTTTGTTAAATACTTTGGAAACCCCCTTAAGCTTATGATAGTCGACAGCCTGTCCGTAAATAATAAGGTTCTCCTTCTTGGACGTCAATACAACATTGCCACGAACCATGTAAATCTTCCGGATGTCGTCCAGTTTATATTCGAGGCCCACAAGTTTGTATTCCTTCGACTCGGCCGTACCTGACTGAAAATCAGAACGTCGCGTTTTTGTATCGTATTCTCCACCATCATAGACAAACGTGGCGCTGTCCTTATCGTAAACGGTGGTCGGAGTACGGAAGTAGATAACTTTTGTCCGCGAATTATACTGCAGGCTGTCCGATGTCATCGTGTGATCGGGGTTTTTCACATGAACATCCTTTTTAAAGGAGGCCAGGTTCGAGTTCACATCGTAATAACCTTTCCTGCTGGTAAGCACATTAATGCTATCGACAAGTCTTCCTCCGTTGTAATAATAGGCAAGATTTTTCGGACGGTCGAAGTCCAGGAAATCCGTGTACAACGTCGACGTTTGTAGCTTTGTGAACACAACATTGTTCCTGAGCTTAGCTTTTTTTACATCCCCATCGTATTCGAGTCTGTTCCCGGTAATAGTGATCGAATCTCCCTCGGTAATCCTGATCCGTCCGAAAGCCTCTATTGAATTTTTTGATTTATAGAAATAGGCTGAGTCACAATAGATAGTGGTCCGGTTTTGAGTGAAGATCACGTTGCCAATTACCCGCTCGAACTTGTTGCCTTCTTTATCTTTCCCGCTTCGAAGCTGGTCGGCTTGCTGGAGTTTGACGCGTTTTTGTGCAATAAGAGTTGCTGGATTTATCCAGGTTATCAGTAAAAACAGTAAAATGCATTTGATGAGCACGTTACGGTGCCGGAAGCAATATGATCTGAAATCGGTGGTCATCAGTCTGCAAGCTACAATGGTTAACGCTAAAATCGAACTTCCTTCAGTTTGTAGGACCCGGAAATTGTACATTTGGCCATGCTTGAGCAATTTTTGAACCATATCGACCAGAACGATCTTTGCGACAAGTCGGACGCGATATTGCTGGCGGTTAGTGGTGGAGTGGACTCGATGGCGATGCTGTACTTGTTCCGTGAGGCGGGTTTTCGCATTGGTGTTGCCCATTGCAATTTCCAGCTCAGGGGAAAAGAATCCGACGCAGACGAAGAATTTGTGCGTCAGGTTTGCAAAGAGCTTGATGTTCCGTTTTTTTCCCGCCGATTCGAAACTGAGGCGTACGCGTGGGAGAATACGCTGTCAATACAAATGGCTGCCCGTGAGTTGCGTTATGAATGGTTCGAAGAGCTGCTGATCAAAAACACCTACCGCTGCCTGGCAACGGGTCACCATTTTGATGATTCGATCGAAACAGTACTCCTGAACCTAACGCGTGGATCTGCAACCGAGGGGCTGGCCGGTATTCCTCTAAGAAATGGAAACGTTATCAGACCCTTGCTTTTTGCTACAAGGAAACAAATAGAAAAGTATGCGAGCATGAAGGGACTGGTATGGCGTGAGGATCTTAGCAACCTCACAGATGATTACCAGCGCAACTTCATCCGGCACCAGGTGGTGCCAAAACTCAAAGAACTTAACCCTTCGCTCGAAGTCACGTGGCAAAGCGGCATTGAGAAGATCTATGGTGACCTCGCTTTGCTTCATCACGCCTATGCAGATTGGAAAAAACAATTCATAACGGAGACAGTAGAGCGAATAACAATACAAAAAAATGCTTTCGTTTCTTTTCCACGGGGTGGTTCACTATTATGGAGATATATCAAAGCGTTTGGCTTCAACTTTGAACAGGCAAAGGAGGTAATCTCGTCGTTATATGGTCAGCCCGGTAAACGTTTTCTTTCGTCATCGCATTTGCTCGTTGTGGACCGTGACCTGCTGATCATCACCGCCCTTCAGCACGAATGGAACGAAATTACCATTGAAAGGGGTCAGTCACATGCCGATCTGGGGCCCTGGCGTCTGCAAAAGGAAATCATTCAGCTGCTGCCGGACCATATCAATGAAAACGAAGCTTATCTTGAGGAATCGATGCTGAGTTTTCCGTTAACCTGGAGGAAGTGGAAAGCCGGCGATTCCTTCTTCCCGCTTGGCATGGACCATAAAAAGAAGCTCAGCGATTTCTTTATTGACAAGAAGGTTTCTATCGCGGATAAGGAAATCGTGACGGTACTCGAGTCGGATGGTAAAATTGTCTGGGTTGCTGGTCATAGAATAGACGACAGGTTCAAAGTAACATCGAAAACCACCTCGGTAGTTAAATTTACGCTGACGAGAGCTTGATCGGGGGTCGGAGAATTCGTCTCTTAATATTCAGGCAGGATTTCAGGGTCGGCCCTTTTGTCAGAAATTATTTTCAAAATCCTGCCTTATTGATAACTTGCCGCGCCTAATCAGAAAGGCTTCCAAAATATTAAGCATTGCTTGGTCAATAACTAAAATCTATCAAAATGAAAGTAACTGTAGTTGGCGCCGGGAACGTGGGCGCCACATGTGCCGATGTTATGGCTTACCGCGAGGTTGCAAATGAAATAGTTTTAATCGATATCAAAGAAGGTCTTGCTGAAGGTAAGGCGCTTGATATCTGGCAAAAGGCACCCATCGATCTCTACGACAGCCGTTCAATTGGAGTAACCAATGATTATTCGAAGTCTGCAGGTTCCAGTGTTGTGGTGATCACTTCGGGATTGCCTCGCAAGCCAGGCATGAGCCGCGATGATCTTATCGGTACTAACGCAGGGATTGTCCGATCCGTAACAGAGAATGTGGTGAAGCATTCCCCTAACGCTATCATCATCGTCGTTTCGAATCCACTGGATGTAATGACTTATCAGGCCCACATAACTTCGAAGTTTCCACGTACACGGATAATGGGCATGGCAGGTATTCTCGATACTGCGCGTTACAGAGCCTTTCTGGCCGAAGCATTGAATATTTCACCTAAAGATATTCAGGCAATGTTGCTTGGGGGTCACGGCGATACCATGGTTCCGCTTCCCCGTTACACAACTGTGGCTGGTATTCCGGTTACCGAATTGATTGACCGCGATAAGCTGACCTCGATCCTCGAGCGCACAAAAGTGGGCGGAGGCGAATTGGTCAAGCTGATGGGTACTTCTGCGTGGTATGCGCCCGGATCAGCTGCAGCGCAAATGGTAGAAGCCATTGTAAGAGACCAGCGCCGCGTATTTCCGGCTTGCATTCAGCTGGACGGTGAGTACGGAATAAAGGATTGTTATCTCGGCGTGCCTGTGATCCTGGGCAAGAACGGAATCGAGAGAGTCATTGAACTCGATCTGAACCTTGCGGAAAAAGCCCTGCTTGAGTCAAGCCGTGTTGCAGTGCGCGAAGTAATGGATGTCCTCGAAAAGCTTGGATAGCCGTTATCCGTTATCTGTTATCCGTTATCCGTTATCCGTTAATCGTTAATCGTTAATCGTAAATAGGCCAACGTGTCTGAGTGTTGAGTGTCGATTTCCCAATCAGACACTCAACACGTTTATATACCCTATACCCTATACCCTATACCCTATACCCTATACCCTATACCTTAATTCCCCCATAAATCACCTCTTCTTTTACTAGTCCAAATTTCTTCTGAAGTGCTGCAGGCAATTCAGCAGCAAACGTGTCTTCAAAGGGATTCAATCCACCTTTGCTGATCCGTAGCCCATAGTCCTTCCCGTATTTTCGAACGTGATCGTCTTGTCCGAACAACCTCTCCCGTTCGCGTTTGTCAGTGACCGAAAGGTCTTCAAAGGTCTTGTCAGGCACTGGTGAAAAGAATGGCACCTGCAAGATGGCAAAGCCGCCTGGCTTGAGCACACGCTGAATTTCACTTATTGCGCGTATGTCATCCGTTACATGCTCAAGCACATGATTGCACAAAACGACATCAAATGAATTTTTCTCAAACGGGATATTATGAATGTCCATTTTTACCTTCGCCAAAGGCGATTCAATATCGGCAGTTATGTAAGTGTCGCCGTGTACTCTTTCAAATCGTGGAATAAAGCATGCTTCAGGAGCAATGTGAAGTACGTGTCGTTTTTCAGTGAAAAAGTTGGTCTTATCCTTCAGGTAGAGCCATATCAAACGGTGCCGTTCAAGACTCAGGCAGTTCGGGCAGAGGGCATTTTCGCGTGGAGTGATTCGGCCATAAGGCAGAAATCGCCGGAAGCTTCTTTCGCAGACCGGGCAGGTAACGTTAGAGCCGATGTAAAACAGGCTGATCACCTTTAAGCCAAATCCGCTTACCAGCTGAAGGTATTTTCGAGGTACGTAACGGATCAGCCAGGAAATGACTTTTTTCATGAGCGGCAAAGGTAAATCCTTATGGACTCACGGACAACCGGAATTGCTGGTCCGGCCCGGGGCCAAAAATCCATTTGTGCTCATTTTTTTTACCCGTTTTGGGATGAATATTCCGAACTTTAGTGCCCGGGCATTAAAACTATTTTTGGGCACTTGCCATCTTTATTGCAAGAAGCCCTAAATCATATAACGGATTGATCTGTGACCGAAACTCTACTGGACATCGCGATGATGCATTCTGATAACCTGATAGCCCGTGCCAAGGAGGGTGACCAGGGTGCGCAGGGAAAAGTTGTGCAGTTGTGGTACAAACGCATCTACAACTTCAGCTACAAATTTTTCGTCGATCATGACCTTGCTATGGAGGTGTCGCAAAAGACCTTTATATCCATGTGTAAGAATCTTTCCGCGCTTCAGGATAACACGCGGTTTAAATCGTGGCTATATAAGATCGCTGTCAACTATTGCCGGGAAGAATCACGCAAAAAGAAAGGCAACCGCTCACTTCCATTTGATCTGGTCTGGAACCGGGATGCCGAGGATTCTCCGCAATGGGAGTCTTCCGGGAATCGTACTGATAATCCCGAGCGCCAACTACAACAGCAGGAGTTGGCTGACGTGTTGCAGGAAGCTTTGTTAGAACTAAATGAGGAACAACGCGAAGTAGTTATTATGAAGGAGTATGAAGGCCTTAAGTTCAGGGAAATTGCCGAGGTGTTAAACATATCTGAAAACACGGTAAAGTCCAGAATGTATTACGGACTTGATGGATTGAGAAAGATTTTGGAACGCAAGAACATAAATAAGGAGACAATTGGCTATGGGATATAAAGCAAGCGAACAGGATCTGATGGCTTACCTTTATGGGGAGCTGGAAGGCAAGGAAAAGGAGATGGTTGAACAATACCTTCTCGAACATGCTGAGGCGCGACTTGAGCTGGAAAAGCTAAAACAACTACGTCATGCGCTCGGTCACGTTAAAGACAAGGAAGTCATTGCGCCACCGATTTTCGTGGGTGATTCAAGACCACCTTTTATATGGAATGCTCCTTATTTAAAAACTATTTTAAGTATTGCAGCATCGTTGTTGATCGTCATGTTGGTGGGAAAATTTTCCGGAATGCAAATAGGTTATGCTGACAGCGAATTGAGGATCAGTTTTGGAAAACCTTCAACGCCAAAACAAGCTGTCCCTGTCAATACCATCGAATCGCTTTCCCCCAACGAGGTTCAGCAAATGATCAATGCTTCGCTGCAACAAAACAATCTCGCCATGCAGGATTCCTGGGCGGAAACGCAGAAGAAGCTGAATGCTTCTATTGTCAACAATCTCGCGTCGAACTCGGCAAAGATCGATAACCTGGTAAAACAGTCATCAGCAGCGTCGCAGCAACAGATCAAGGACTTTGTAGCTGCCATGCAGGCGGAGAATGTGCAGGTTGTGAAAAGCTACTTCCAATTGTCTTCCTCGGAACAAAAGCAATACATAGAGAGTCTGCTGGTTGACTTTGCAAAATATCTTCAACAACAACGCAACGACGATCTGCAGGTGGTACAAACACAACTCAGCAGTCTGCAAAAGAACACGGATACATTTAAACAGGAAACCGAACAGATCCTCACCAGTATTATATCAAACGTGGGCAACAAAAATTCCTTTGGAACAAAATATTAAGTGAAAGAATATTATGAGAGCGACTATGAAAATGATTAGTAAGATTTTGGTTAGTGCGATGACCGCTGCGTTGCTTGGAGTTCAGATTTCGTATGCACAGAAGATTGATGAGGAGCGAATGGATCGGGATATCGAGGTAGCCGAAAACGTCCTGAGCACATTGATCAAACAACAGTTCAGCAATCAGCGTACATTCTTTCCGTTGGAGATCAACGGTAACTATCAGTCCGGTTACGGTGTAACGTTTACCTTACCGGCAGACTACACTACTCCCATTGCATTCGTCGCTCCGCCGGGTGTAAACGACGTGATGATTTGGGGTAACCCTCCGGGCGTTCAGGTGGAGAAATTCAATTATGATGACAATGATAACAGCAATGATCGCGTGAGGATTGCGAATGAAAAGGAGATCAGGTTGAAGACGCGTTCCAACGAGCGCAGACAACTGAACATGGACAGTATTCGCGATGTTTACAATCAACGAGTTATAGATGCTTCGAAAACTTTTATCGTCGATTATGCTGATATGATCGCGCAGCTTCAGCCCGGAGAAAAGGTAATTATTTCAAATCAGGGCAATCAACCGCGAATGTGGGTGGGCCGCTACTTTGATGCGCCACAGCGTACACACCTGTCTATCGAAGCCATTAAATCTGATCTCACACAACTTCGTCAGGGCAAGATCACACGGGAGCAGGCGTTGGCAAAGATCAAGGTGGTCAATACAGAAACAGTCAATGAAGTTGAACCCGATCTCGAATTGTTTTCCAGCATTATCGGACGGTTGTATAGCCAGGATCTTTCGAAGACTTTTTTCATAGGAGACCAGATCTACTTCGAACGACTTAAGGACTTTGGAGCAATCTATTATATGCAGGTCTATAGCGGCATTGAACGCGGCGAATTCAGCGGCCGTTATGTAATGCCAACATTGGGCCTTGATGATGTCGATCAGGAAACAAAAGATAAAAAAGTAAAGGAGTTGTATCCGAAGTTTGAAAAAGAACTGAAGGAAAATATGCTCGAATACGGACGCACCATCAAAAGTCTGAAAGATGAAGAGGCGTTGGTGATTCAGGTGAGTGTGACCAAGTGTAAGGGGTGCAATATTCCATCGACTCTTGAACTGTCGCTAAAGGGATCGGTTCTGAAAGACTTCAATGCAGGTAAGGTTGATCAAAATACAGCAATGGCCAGGATCAATGTAAAAAAGGGAGCGAATCAATAAGACAGAATAAAAAATTATCGGGCCGGCATTCACAATTATTATGTATGCCGGCTCGTTGTGTTTTGTGCCGTTGGTCACAAAATTCAATCATTATACCCCTGAATTGTAACTATTTATTTAGTTTTAAGTACATATCTGACGGGAGCGCTTTGAGACGAGGTTGTAGGTCTGAACTGAATGCTACAACAAGATGATAGCTGAATTTTTAATCTTCAAAGTCTAAACGATACCTAAATGAAAAGAAAACTACTTATTGGTGCTGGTATCATCGCGGTACTGTTGATCGGTTTTTTCATTTTCGGCCGGAATCAGTCGGGTAATGTTGCCGATATCATCACGGAGGTGAAGCGGGGACCATTTAAAGTTGAGATCGAAACTACGGGTGAACTTGAAGCGAAAAATTCTGTCAAGATACTCGGTCCGGCGCAGCTTCGCGACTTTGACATCTGGCAGGTCGCCATTGAGCGGATTGTTGATGAAGGTACCGTAGTTAAAAAAGGGGATTGGGTTGCCAGCCTTGATCCTTCCGAATTCCAGAACAAATACAATTCCAGGCAGATTGAGCTTGAAAAAGAGAACGCGGAGTTTGTTCAGACTCAGCTCGATACAACGTTGTTGCTTCGCGAAGCCCGCGACCAGCTTATTAACCTGAAGTACGCTGTTGAAGAAATGAGGATCGTATTTGAGCAATCGAAGTTTGAGCCTCCGGCCACCATCAAACAGAATGAAATGGCCATGGAGCGAGCTGCCCGCGAATATGAGCAGGCAAAAGAAAACTATCAGATCAAAAAGAGACAGAACGCCGAAAAGATGAAGGAGGCGGCAGCCGAACTCCGGAAGGTTCAGAACGAAAGCACAAGAATGACGCAGGTACTCCAAGCCTTCACCATTACGGCACCTGAGCCCGGCATGGTAATCTACACGAAGGGATGGGATGGCAAACCCATAAAAGCGGGTTCACAAATTCGAATGTGGGAACCCACGGTAGCTACCTTACCTGATCTGACCAAGATGATGTCAAAGACATACGTGAACGAAGTTGATGTAAGGAGAGTCTTGCCGGGTCAAAATGTGGAGATTGGACTGGATGCCTATCCCGATAAAAAACTAGCGGGCGTTGTTATCCGTGTTGCCAACGTAGGTGAACAGCGACCGAACTCCGATGCTAAAGTGTTCGAAGTGGCCGTGGAAATAAATGGGACGGATCCCACTCTGAGACCATCAATGACCACAAGCAATAAGATCATTGCGAAAACAATTGATAATGCTCTGTTTATCCCGTTGGAATGCCTTCACAACGAAGCCGATACCATCACTTATGTTTTCAAGAAGGAAGGCGTAAAAACCGTGAAGCAGGAAGTGATGGTTGGAGATACTAACGCCAATGATGTAGTTATACTGGCAGGACTTTCAGACAACGCCCGCATTCACCTTTCGATTCCGCCGGGCATGGAAGACGAAGAGATCACGCTTCTTAAGGAGATGAATGGCAAGCGCAAGAAAGCTCAGCCCGAGGAAGAGGCTCCCAAGAAAGAAGCTTCAGTCGCTGTGGTTCCCGGTGCTGCACCTGCTAACTGATTAGCATCATGATATCTCAGCGGTTATTAGCAAATCTTTATATCGCCGTTAACGCGGTCGTAGCTAACAAGGTACGATCCCTGCTTACGGCGCTAGGGATAATTTTCGGCGTCGCAGCCGTCATTGCCATGCTTGCAATCGGCAATGGAGCGCAACAGGAAATACTTGAACAGATCAAGCTGGTCGGCGTCAATAACATTGTCATCAAACCCATCGTTGAGCAGCAGGAAGAAAAGATCGAAGAGCAGGTGGGACAGCGGGAAAAGAAGAAGTTTTCGCCTGGCCTCACCATACGTGATGTCAATAACATTCAAGCAGCTATTCCGGGTATTACGATGATCAGCCCGGAGATAATTATTGACACACATGTCATCCGGAATGGCTTTCGCAGGTCGGCCAAACTTGTTGGTGTGCATCCGGCCTATTTTGATATTTACAACTTTGACCTGATCGAGGGTCAAAGCTTTAATGAAGAACACGAGCGGCTAGGCTCACCGGTGTGTATCATCGGATATTCAATCAAGGCGAAATTTTTCCCCACCGAAGATCCCATAGGAAAAAGTATAAAAGTAGGCCAACATTGGCTCACGATCATCGGCCTTCTCAACGAGCGCCTTGTTTCCTCGGCCAGCATAAGCAAGCTGGGTATCCGCGACTTTAATATGGACATCTACCTTCCCTTGCAATCTGTGCTCATTCGATACAAGAACAGGGACAGGATTACGGCTGAGCAGCTGCGGTTGCAGTCGATGCGAAGCCAGGGAATGGTTTTCAGGAGCCAGAATAGTACGGAAACTGAAAGTGATGAGGATAAAAAGAACTACCATCAGCTGGACCGTTTGGTTATTCAGGTGGGTGCCACTGATAAGTTGTCATCAACCGCCGAGATTATCTCAAGGCTGCTTGAACGGAAACATTACGGCGTGGTGGACTACGAAATCGAGATCCCAGAGCTGCTTTTGAAACAACAACAGCGGACGAATGACATCTTTAACTATGTACTTGGAGCGATTGCGGGTATATCGCTTCTGGTTGGTGGAATTGGGATTATGAATATTATGCTGGCGTCGGTACTGGAGCGTATAAAGGAGATCGGATTGAGGCTGTCAATCGGTGCAAAAAAGAGCGATGTAGTCCAACAGTTTTTGTTTGAAGCGATCATGATCAGCGTTTCCGGTGGACTAATTGGTGTGGTGCTGGGAGTCGTTATGGCATATATAGTTTCAGAGTTTGCCGGTATTCCGACGATCATCACCTTCACGTCGATCGTTTTATCATTTGGCGTGGCCGCAACGGTAGGGCTGATCTTCGGAATTGCTCCTGCGCGAAGAGCCGCAAGCCAGGATCCAATTACATCCCTTCGCTATGAATAGAACTTTATGCGCCCTTATAATAGTTGGGTCTATGGCATTGGAATGCCAATCCCAAAATGTCCTTACTATCGCCGATATCATCCAACGGTCCAAGTCTCAATCCCCCGCTTTTAAACAAGCGGAGACAACCCGCGAATTGAGATTCTGGAACTATCGTTTTTTCAAGACCAATTACATTCCGCAGGTGAGAGTGCAGGACAATAACCAGGGTGCTCTTTATAATAACAGTTTTACACCCGTTCGTCAGCCGGATGGTTCGGTGAAATATCTGCAGGTCAATCAGTTTAACCCGGGAATAAACGTCGCCCTTCAGCAGCCTATTCAATGGACGGGAGGGATAGTGTCTATCAACACTGTGTATAATTACTTTCAAGACATGGAAGAGAACACTTCGCAGTGGAATGGTTCCGTTTTCAACATAAGATTCATCCAACCCATTTTCGCATTCAACTCTTACAAATGGGACAAACGGATCGAGCCAATACGGTATGAAGAATCAAGGCGCGACTATGCGGAAATGATGGAGGAGATATCCCGTAACGCAGTTGAGAATTTTTTCGACGTACTTCAGGCCCAGATCGACCAGCAGATTGCCGAGTTTAATCTATCTAACAATGACACCATCTACAAAATAGAGCAGGGCCGCTACAACATTGGTACTACGTCAATGGATAAATTGTTACAGGTAGAGTTGCAGTTGCTTCGTTCGAGACAGGACGTTGCACGGGCAAAGCTCAATCTTCAGACTTCCAGCCTTGAGTTACGCACTTTTATCGGGCTTCAAACGGATGATAACTTTCAGCTTTTATTGCCTGAAGAAATCCCAGCGATGAACGTCAACGAGGAGGATGCGCTCAGGTATGCCAAAGAAACGCGGTCGGCCTTCATTGCTTTCCAACGAAGAAAGGCCGAAGCAGATGCTATTGTAGCCGAAGCGAAGGGGAATCGTTACACCGTCAATGTTTCCGGAGGTTTTGGTTTGAACAATGTGGGTACCAGCGTAAGCGACCTCTACCAGGATCCGGCGCGTCAGCAATATGTAAACCTCAGTTTTATGATACCGATCATCGATTGGGGTCGCCGAAAGGCTATGATGCAAAGCGCCTATGCGCAAAAGCGATTGAATGACTACCTGATTGCGCAGGATGAAGTTTTGTTCGAGCAGGCAATCCTTACGCAGGTGCGGCAGTTTGAAATGCTTCGGTTGCAAATCGAGATCACAAAAAAATCAGATGAAGTGGCATTTGAGAGATATAAAGTGGCACAGAACCGATATCTGATCGGAAAAATTGATATTACCAATCTTAATATAGCACTAAGCGAAAAAGACGATGCGAAACGCAGCTACATCGAAGCGCTGAAATCATTCTGGACGGCCTACTTCGATCTTCGTCGCCTCACGCTTTATGATTTCGCCGAGCAGAAGTATCTGTATAATCCTTTTGAGAAGGAGTGACGCCGTTAATCGTTATCCGTTAATCGTGGGCATGGGGCTGGAGCACGGGTGTGAAATCCAGCAAACCATTGTGCATTTTTTTTTGCCAAACAAATATGTTTTCCCAACTAACTATTGAAAATTTCCCTGCGTAATCTTGCCTTCCTCGCCCGGAACATTCGGTGTTAACACACTCACACTCACGGTGACGCCGTTATCCGTTATCCGTTATCCGTTAATTGTGGACACCAATAGATATTATAGATCCACCCATACCCACAATCAACGAATAACGAATAACGAATAACGATTAACGATTAACGATTAACGATTAACGATTAACGAATAACGTCTCTCACACAGACTTCAACAACTCCGACCTGTACTTCGTAAGTACGCTCGATTTGGAAACGAATCCCACGTATTTATTTCCTTCAACAACCGGGAGATTCCATTGATTGGTATCATCGAATTTCTTTAACACGGCATGGAGATTTTCATCCATCCTGATGACCGCTGCCGGTTTGGTCATCAGCCCTCTTACTACTGTGCCTTCGTGCTTCTCGGGATTGAAGATGATGTTGCGGATGTTGTCCATGTGCACGACACCGATCAGCTCATCTTTGTCGTCAACCACCGGAAAAGTATTTCGGCTACTCGATGAGATCACATTGATAAGCACGCTGAGAGGTTCATCGGGTTTTATGATTGAAAAATTTGTCTCGATCAATGTAGACAGGTCCAGCTTGCTCAGAAGGAACTTGTCCCTGTTTTCAACGGAAAGGTTAAGCATGCCTGCAAGTTTTTTGCCTTCCATCGATACGGGCTCCACATAATGAGTCACCACCATGCTGAGTGCTGAAACGATCATAAGTGGTATCATCAGGCCGTAACCGCCTGTAATCTCGGCGATCAGAAATATCGCTGTCAGCGGCGCATAGAAGACACCGCTTAAAATACCCGCCATCCCAACGAGTGCAAAGTTGGTTTCCGGAATCTGAGAAAACCCTACGAGGTTAACAACTCTCGCAAAAATAAATCCCAAGTAGGCACCGACAAAAAGAGATGGAGCAAAGTTTCCCCCATTCCCACCACTACCAATAGTGATTGCTGCGGCAAAAGTCTTCAACAACATCAGAGCGCTCAGAAAAAGAAGCAGCTCAAAATCGCCGGTAATAAAATTCTGCAACAAGCTGGCGGTGACAAGCTCTTCTGGCTTTAGCGAGGCCAGCACCTTGATGGATTCATAACCTTCGCCGAACAACGGAGGAAAAATGATCAGAAGTACAAAGAGTAAACCACCGCCCACTAGAACCCGGGTCCACATATTTGCCATGCGCCTGATTTGTTTGTCGGCCCACGTGAACATCCTTACATAGTACAGGGAAATAAATCCCGCAAGAATTCCCAAAGCAATGTAATATGGAACATTATGATAGTCGAAGGGTTGTTGCAGGCTGAATGAAAGAATCACACCCTCTTCCAAAATGATCTTTGACAATAGCGCACCACACGCGGCGGAGATGATCAGCGGAATGAACGCCGCGGCGCTCACATCTGTCAGCAATACTTCAACGGCGAAAAGAACGCCTGCAATTGGAGAGTTAAAAGCTGCGGCAATTCCAGCGGAAGCCCCGCATGCTAACAGGATCGTCCGGTCTTTATACGACAAGTTATACGCTTGGGCATAGTTCGAACCAATAGCAGAACCGGTACTCACCATAGGAGACTCCAATCCGGTTGACCCGCCAAATCCAACGGTGAGGGCACTGGTAAGCATGTGAGAATACATCTGGCTGGCAGGGAGCTGACTGGACTTTTTTACTATAGCATAGACTACCTCTGACGTACCCTTCTTGAATTCACTCTTCAGCACATAGCGGATGAAGATAACAGTGAGGAGGATACCGATCAGCGGGAACAACGCAAACACCAAAAATTCTTCGAAGTGTGTTGAATAATACGTTACAAATGTTTCAATCCTATGTACAAAATACTTCAGAACGATTGCAGCCAGTCCCGACGTTAGGCCAACCAGAATACTGGAAAGCACAAAAAACTGTCGGGGAGAAATTTTTGTCTGTAAATAAGCTACTGGTCTGCTCAGTACGTTATGGATCCTATTGATCATCGGTCGTGTTCAACTGCGAACATAAAGATAACAACGCTTGACCACCTAATAAAGGCGATCTTAATCTTCACGCGAATTTCTCTTCAACGCTCTTTCAGTTGTTGTTTCCGTCGGTACTATGGTTATGGAGACGTTGGTGGGGTGGCTCAGCCGGTAATCCTTCCTGCGGTTATCGATTCCATAACGCCTGTTCACGTAACCCTTGTGATACTCTTTTATGCGGGCATCGAATCCAATTTGCATGCCTTCAATCAATTTGAAACGGTGAAAGCTCTTGGTGTAATTGAACCATGCGTGATCGGCAATTACCTTGTTGGTTTCGACGTCGACGATGTTCTTTAGAAGAATAGTTTCTTCCGCATATCCTTTGTATCCTCGTTTGGAGCCAAAGCGGGCAAAAGTGGCATGGAAACTTCTCCTTTCACCTTCTTTATCGCCGAGCGCCTTTCGCATAGGTACATTCTTCTGTTTACTTCTGAATTACGTATTCGCCACGAAGTGGAAAATGATCGCTCAACTTTATGTTGTCAAGGGTCTCAAATCCTACGGAGTGAAGACCTGAAGAGTAGAATTGGTTGTCGATCCTCAATAGCTTCAGCGTTCCTCCGCTGTATGTAAATCCAAAACCCTTTCCCGATTCTTCAAACGAATTTTTCATTCGGTTCCGCAAATGCCTGTAGTTATAAGAGTAGGGAAGGTCGTTGAAATCTCCGGCGCAGATCACTGGATACGGCGACCGCTCAATGAAATCAGATAATTGCCTCACTTGCCTGCTTCTTTCGAACACACCTGTCCGCAGTTTTCTTAAAATGGTGTATACCTGGTTTTTCAGGGTATTAAGATCCCTTGTGTGTCTTGGATTATTTTCGCCTAATCCCATCGATTGAAGGTGGACGTTTACGACTCTTATCGTGTCTTCTTTGACCTTAATGTCTGCGTACGCTATCCTGTTAAATCCATTCCGGCTTGAAAGAACATCGCCGGATTCGATGATGGGATATTTCGAAATAATCAGCGTTCCATTTTTGAAGTGATCTCTTTTACTGTCTTTGTCATCCGTTGAAAAGTAATAATGCAAGCCACCCGCTTCAAGTCGGTCGATCAGGTTGAATTCTTTCGACCAGGGGATGTTTGCAAATTCCTGAATACACTTAATATCACTTTCTGAGTTTAAGATCCAGTTCTTTAAGGCCAATCTTGCACTGTCACGATTTGTGTATCGATAGGGATGCGTCGAATAAACGCCCATGTTATAGTTCATAACACTTAATGTCTGTCCGTCCATGTCCCTTTTCGGAAGCAGATGCTTGACACCAATCGTACTGGTGAGGTAGGGAATTCCGATTAGAAGTGACCCTAAATAGAAAACCGCAGATCTTTTTCTAAGCACAAGAAATATGATCAATAATACGTGATTGATCAGCAGTGCTACAGGAATTACAAAACTGGTGATCCAAAGGTTGAATACCCTTGTAGGCGGGACCAGTCCACTTAAATAAATGATTGACAGGAATATGGCAACAGCAATATGGAAATATTTACCAACAGTAACATGGAAGTATTTCACTGCCCTGGTCTATTTTATTGTTGAATGTAAGGATCGACTTCTTTCAATTGAATTTTAAAAGCCACCAGGTTCACGATTATTGATGCCATCAGGTTATTTTTGGTGGAAACTTTCACTTACAAACTTAAGAACTTCCGGAAGGGCAGTACGCCAGTAGGTCCAGTTGTGCACACCTTCTCGAACGCGGAATTCATGGGGTATCTTTTTATCGATCATCACACTGTGAAGGGCCATATTACCCTTGATTAGAAAGTCTTTATCGCCGCAATCGATGTAGTAGCGGACTTTCTTTAATTCATCGGGATTACCAGTTTCAATGATCTTAAGGATGGAGTTTTTATAGTAGTGTTCCGTAAGCCTGTCTTTGCCGGTGAGGTCTTTCTTGCCATACAATTCCCCGAGTACTACATTCCAGGTTCTTTCTTCTGCGTTCATTATTTCTTCATCGGTAAATACGCCGGCGCTTAACGGTGCCGCTGCTGCAAATAGCTCGGGATGTTTGGTTGCCATGAGCAACGTGCCATATCCGCCCATGGATAAGCCTGCTATTGCGCGATACTGTTTCGTTGTCCGTGTTCTGTAGGTGGCGTCAATATGTGGGATAAATTCCTTTACGAAGAAATCTTCATATTTGGTTTTGCCATCGAAGCTATTCATGTACCAGCTTACTCCGCCATCTGGCATAACAATGATCATGGGCGCAGCCTCGCCGTTTTGAATTAACCGGTCGCCTATTAGTTGGGCCTCTCCAAATTGTGTCCATCCCGTTTCATCGTCCGTATAGCCGTGAAGCAGGTATAGCACTGGGTACCGACGATTCGATTTATCGTAGTCCGCCGGTAAATAGACGCTATACTCTACGTCTTTGCCCAGCGTGGAACTCTTGATCTTAAGACTTTCTTTTAACAGGCCTTGTTGAGCATACAGAATGGCGGGTAGAATAAAGGTAATCAGTAATGCAAAGTATCTCATGGTATCGGTATCGTTGGATCTAAAAGTAGAAAAATGTGGATATAATTCATACAACCCAGGCACCCACGGGTTGTCATCTTTATGAGGCTAAAAACTTGGGGGCAGTTCTCTTCCTTGAAGCCTGCTCATAAGCGTAACAGATACTCAGCAATTCAGGCTCCTGATACGGTTGGCCCAAGAAAGAAATTCCAATCGGAAGGTCAAATACCAAACCCATGGGCACCGAAATGTGAGGGTAACCGGCGATCGCGGCAGAAGAGTAGACCGCATAGCCCGTAAAAAAATCTCCATTGATAAGGTCTGTACACCATGAAGGTCCTGTAGTCGGCCCACAGATAGCATTTAATTGGTGATCTTTTATCGTGCTGTCCAATGCTCCCCGGGTAATGGTCAGGATCTTTTGAAGAGCGTCCTTGTATTCCTTGTTGTCAAGCCCCGTCTTTGCATCCGAACTTTCCAAAATGTCTTGTTTGAAAAAAGGCATTGCCTTGGCTTCATTTGCACGATTGAAGTCGATGACCTGCGTCAAGGACTTTACTGGTGCATTCGCGTTCGCCAGATATCGGTTTACCCCATCTTTGAATTCGTACTGCAGTACGGTGAATTCCGATGGATACACGCCGTCCAGTTTTTTTATCAACTCTATTTCCACGATAGTGGCTCCCAATGACCGCATGGATTCAAGTGCTTCCTGCAAAAGTTTGTCAACACCTTCATGCTTTTTAAGCATCGATTTCTCAACCCCAATGCGTTTTCCTTTCAATCCATTTGGGTCAAGAAAAGTTGTGTAGTCGGAGTGGCTTTTTCCTTTCGACTCTTGTGTGACCGGATCATCGTCATCCGCTCCAGTCAGCGCGCCCAGCATAATTGCAGCGTCTCTTACTGTCCTGGCCATCGGACCAGCAGTATCCTGAGTGTGAGAAATCGGAATAATACCGGATCGGCTCAATAGGCCCACGGTTGGTTTTATTCCTACGATCCCGTTAATTGAGGAGGGACAAGCAATGGATCCGTTGGTTTCTGTCCCGATCGCGACGGCGCATAAGTTCGCTGCCACTGCGGCCCCTGATCCAGAGCTGGACCCGCATGGATTTCTTTCAAGGATATATGGATTTTTTGTTTGACCACCGCGACTACTCCATCCGCTGCTTGAGCGATCAGCCCTGAAGTTGGCCCACTCACTCAGGTTAGTCTTGCCCATCAACACTGCCCCCGCATTGCGAAGTTTACTGACGATAAACGCATCCTTCTTTGCTTTATTCCCTTCAAGTGCGAGGGAGCCGGCGGTCGTCATCATCTTGTCACCGCTGTCAATATTATCCTTGATCAAAACGGGGATGCCGTGCAATCCGCTTCTTACCTTTCCTTCCTTGCGTTCCTTGTCCATCGCGTCTGCAATTGAGATCGCATCCGGATTCAACTCGATGACGGAATTTAACGCAACTCCGGTTTTGTCAATCGCTTCAATGCGCTTCAAATACATCTCGGTGATCGAGCGGGATGTAAGTTCACCGGCCTGCATTCTTTTTTGAAGCTCGTCAATGGTCAGTTCATTCAGGGCGAAGTCCTCATTCTTCAAGTTTACTGTTGCAGGTTGAGGAGTACTTTCGCACGAAATCAGATTGAAGGCAGAGATAGCAACGTACGCTGAAGAGCCCTTTATCAAGAATTGCCGGCGTTTCATTTCAAGGTTGTTTGAATGACAAAGTACCGATTTGAATGGAAATATTCAGACAAAAGCTGAGCTAATTCCCAGTCGGGCTTGCGGCAGGTTTCATCCTATAAGCTCAGTGAGCGACCATTTCAGAGCCAGGGACATTTATTGTCAATCGTCGGGTCCTGAACATCCCTGATCCTACAAGTCCGTCGTAGATTAAGCCATCCTTGAATCCCACAAAAACATTTTTGTTAATAAGTTTTTCAGGGTTGGCGCAATACGTCAATACGGGAAGAGTTGTGGAGTAAACATAATAACCATAATTAACCGATTCCGATGGGACTTTAAGATTTAGTTTTTTGATATAGGCTGGGTGAAGCATCAGCATATTGAAACCCGCTCCCGTATCGAACTCAGCACTGCATCTGACGCTATTATCAAAACACACATCGACAAAAAATTCGATTTCGTGATTTCCCTTTTTTTGAAGTGTCACAGGAATAGAGACGCCGGTTTTCCGGATTGCTGCAAGATCAGTACTTTCTTCGATGATTAATTGATGAGTTACAAAATCAATTGTGAAAGGTGTTTCCCTGAAGTAATCCAATGAAAGGAGTCCGTCGAAATCGTTAAGCCGTTCATAGATACCAATGGTGACATGCTGTTTCGAAAAGCTTCCGATTGAAAGTTCAGGAAGGCGATAAAGCATTCCTGTGATCTGCTCTCCGTTATGTCGAATACCTGTATGAAGGCCTTCTTCTTTCAGTGTGGATCTTATTTTTTCAAACAGTTCTTTTGAAATGACGTTGACTCCGGCGCCGGTGTCCAGCATAAACCTTGCATCGGTACCTCCATTGAGGGTTACTTTAATAAAGATATATCCGCCATCATTTATTTCAATTGGTATAATTGTCCGTCCATAACCGGCATAGGTCGCAAACGTGAGGAACAAGAGAATCCATTTACAACTCAAATTTATGTTCATTGCTATTCGCTCTTCAAAACTTGTGCGGGATTGGATAACGCGGCTCTAATTGACCGGAAACTTACCGTCAGCAAGGTTATCGTCAGGATCTGTCCGCAAGCGTTAACATACATCCAGGGGCTAATTGTGATATGATAGGCGAAATTGTTCAGCCATTCCTGCGCCAAGTAGTAGCTCACGGGAATAATGACCATAAAAGCTATCAGCACAAGGGCGAAATAACTTCTGGTAAGCAGCATCCACAACGATCCAACGCTTGCTCCAAACACTTTTCGAATGCTGATCTCTTTAGACCGTTGATTGACGCTGTATTCTACCAGCCCGAATAAACCTAAACAGGCAACGACGATCGACAAACCTGTAAATATTGAGAAAAGATTTGTCAGCTTTTGCTCTGACGTGTACATGGCGCTGAACTTTTCGTCAACAAAAGAATAGGTGAACGGCCACGCAGGGTCGAGTCGTTCGTACG
>DASVBA010000751.1:0-5532 GCA_036376095.1 Chryseolinea sp. | reverse complement strand
TTTCAACGTGGCATTTAAGCCGGTGGCAACCATCATGCAGGACCAATCCACAGTAGACAAACATGGCAATGAAGCCAACGTAAGCGGAAAAGGAAGACACGATCCTTGCGTAGTTCCACGTGCCGTTCCAATCGTTGAAGCAATGGCCGCTCTCGTGATTGCAGATTTTTATTTGCGCTACAAGGTATCAAAGCTGTCGTAACGCCACCTCATCGAATCAAAATGCTTCTGATATATCGAGATAGAAACCATTCTGGCCTTTCTTGCCGAATCCCTGGTCGACGCGGACATTGAGCTTGTCCTTGCGATTCATCATTATTCTTAGTCCCAGCCCTACGTTTGGCTTCATAGAATGATCAAAGAATGTATACCATTTTTCCGGTGTCAGCGCGGCGCCTGCCCACACCGTAAGTCCCAATCTCCACCAGATATGAGTTCTCAATTCTGCCTGCAAGGCGTAAAGATTATTATAACGGTAGAATCCAGTATAGTAGCCCCGCATGGTATTTGATCCTCCGATGTCCGCCATGTCCTTGAAAGGCACATCGCCGTTATTTACGTTTGCCACAAATTGAAATGCAAGCGCGTCGATATCGCTGGTAAGCTTGATCGGGAAATATTTTCTAGCATCCAATTTAAAAGAACGGAATCCATAACTATTGCCGCTCCACGACGGGTAGAGGTAGTACAAAATTTCAAGGTAGAAGCCCTTTCGGGGATAGACAAAATTGTCGCGTGTTTCAAGTGTCAGCGCGGGAGCAAACCCCTGCAACCAGTAGCCTTCATAGCCGGGTGGTTTGTCTTCTGAAAAGTGTCCATCAGGGCCACCGTTAATGTCGCTGATGTCACTGAATCGGGTGGCAAAACCAGCAAAAAGATTGCGCTTAACCTGCCAGTAAAATCTGAGATCAGCGGAAATCCTGTTGTATTCGATTGTATCTTTTCTCGATTCAGGATCTTCTGTTTCTATGCCGTAATAATACTCAGGAAAATAGGTATAGTTGAATTTTCCATGAAAGATGAACTTGTTGCTTGGGGCATAGATGCGGGTTGATAGTCCTAGTTCGTATTGATCGTTGATCGTGTAAAGGAAGTATGCTTGTGCATAGGAACTCTTTGTAATTGTGTCTGGAACTTTGGTCGTTTCAAAATTGGCGGCAACCAGCGCGCCGAAGCCCCACCGCGTCTCTGGTGAGTAGTAGACTACAGGCAAAGGCGTTAACCGAACACGCTTCGGAGTTTTGATGGAATCCTGAACCTGTCCATGAGCGAAAAAAGGGACAGCAGCGATGAAGAAAAGAATCCTAATCATTTTTAAGAACACAACGCAATATAGGCTAGGGCAACGAGCCTTCTATAAGATTCTCGATTTGTGATAGCAATTGAAGGAATTCTGATAATCGGGCGTTAATCAAAATCCACTTCACCTACGGGCTCGACGTATTCACCTTCCCATTTTGCTATTACAATAGTAGCGAGACAATTTCCGATAACATTCACAGACGTTCTGGCCATGTCCATTAACTCGTCGATGCCGAGAATAGCCATGATTGGCCAGAGCGGCAATTTAAATGATGCGGCAGTAGCCAACAAGATCACGAGGGTAGCCCTGGGAACACCAGCAACACCTTTACTGGTCAGCATCAGCGTGAATACCATTACCGCCTGCTGCCCTATGGTAAGTTCTATTCCCGCCGCCTGAGCAACAAAAATCGAAGCAAGAGAGAGGTACAAGGTGCTGCCATCCAAATTAAATGTATAACCTGTCGGTAGTACGAATGACACTATCCTTCGCGGAACTCCAACCTTCTCCATGTTTTCCATTGCTTTAGGCAACGCTGATTCCGAACTGGTGGTGGCAAATGCGATAGAGACTGGTTCGGAAATGGCCTTGATGAATTTTTTAATGGGAACACCGACCAACAACGCTACAGGTAACAGCACACCGAAAAGAAAAACCAGGAGCGCACCGTATAATGTAAAAAGCAGCATAAGCAGCGACATGAGAATGTCTATGCCTAAGTGACCAACCGTAACGGCTATTGCTGCCCCAACACCAAAAGGAGCAAAATGCATGATGATGTTTGTGAACTTAAACATTGTCTCGGCCAGACTCTCGGTAAATTCCAGGACAGGTTTTTTCTTTTGCTCTGATAATAAAGCCAGAGCGATGCCAAAGATTACACTGAATACAACAATAGGTAAAACATCACCATTATAGATGGACTTTACAAAATTCTCCGGGAATACGTGTAATACCACCTCGTCCCAGGTCTGAGGTTTTGCTTCAGGCAACTCCTGCTTAAAACCCGCCGGCAGCACAATTCCTTCTCCGGCCTTGGTCAGATTAATAGCCACGATACCAATGACCAAAGCCAATGTAGTAACGAGCTCAAAATAAAGTATGGATTTCCACCCCATCCGGCCCACTTGCTTGAGATTAGCATGACCAGCTATTCCCACTACAAGCGTAGCAAAAAGAATAGGAGCAATGATTGTTTTAATGAGGCGGAGAAAGATCTTACTCAATACCGAAAGGTTCTGAGCAAAGACAGGGAAATTAAGTCCGATTTCAGTCCCTATGATCATGCTTACCAGGATCCAGGTGGTGAGGGATTTCTTTTTTACGGCGAAAAAGATGACAAAGAGCCATGTGATCCATCGGGTCGCCACAAGTAATGTTTCTGGTAACGATAGCCCTAAATAGAAATTGATGAGGTGCAGGACAGTAGTGATCGCCAATAAAACTAAAATGACCTGAATAACTCTTTTTTGATTCAATTTTTCTGTCGTTTAATGATTCAGACCCCAGGTTTAAGCCGGCAATATAGAAAAAGTTGGTATGGAGAAATGAAGAAGAGTGTAGCTTTTTCGTTTGCAGAAGCAAGACCACGAACTTAAATTCAGTAATTTTGTTGCCATTAATAAATAGAATACTATGTTACAGGCAGTTCCTAAGAATATCCATATTTATCTGGAGTCAAATCCAAATCCTAATTCCCTGAAATTTGTTGTTAACGAGATGTTGGTACCTGATGGTATGAGCTTCGATTTTCCGGATACGGAGAGTGCGACTCTGTCACCCTTAGCGCAAGAACTCTTCACCTATCCTTTCGTTGACCGCGTCTTTTTCGCGAGCAATTTTGTAACCGTTACAAAGAAGAATGATGTCGAATGGCTTGAAGTTCAGAATACCATTAAGAGCCATATCAAGAAATTTTTGGAAGATGGGCGATTTATCATTGAGATGAATGAGAATGCAACCGCCCCCGCTGAGGAAGAGACTGAGACAATTAAAAAGATCAAGACAATCCTGGAGGAGTATATAAGACCTGCAGTCGAGCAGGACGGTGGTGCAATTACCTATCACTCCTTCAACAACGGCGTGGTCAAAGTTAAACTGCAAGGTTCATGCAGCGGTTGTCCTTCTTCGATGGTGACCTTAAAGGCTGGCATCGAAAATCTTTTTACCCGTATGATGCCCGGAGAAGTACAGGCGGTAGAAGCGTTGTAACATTTCTTTAATTTCAAAATAGCCCGGACCCTCCGGGTTATTTCTTTTTGCGGGCGCGGTAAAATTAGGGGGCAACTCAAATGATCAGAAGTTTTCTTCCGTTGCTTTTCATAATGTGCGGAGTCGCACTAAAGACGGCCTGCGGCCAAAATCCCAGCCAGACCGATACCAGCAGGAATATTGTCGATGTTGTAAAAGACAGCAAAGTATCGCAGGAGTTGCTACAATCAGTGACCAGAAAACCGCCCGTTGCCGAGGTTCTCAACGCCAAGAGCGAAGAAGCATTTTTGCCGTATGAGGGAAAGATGATCCGGAACATTATCGTCAATCACGTCGGTTTTGAAAAGAGTATAACGGACACAACGGCAAACTTTAAAAACAGAGTTGTCCAGATTGCCAATGCCTTGCACGTCAATTCAAAGGAGTGGGTTATAAGGGATCATGTATTCTTTCAGGAAAAGAAACCATTGAATCCTTATAAGCTTGCCGACAACGAGAGATTTTTGCGTGACCTGGATTTTATCCTCGATGCAAGGATATTTATTATGCCATTGTCAAGCACCGAAGACTCCGTGGATGTGCTGATCTTGACTCGTGATGTGTTTAGCGTTGGAGGACGTATAAGCCCGAGAGGATCAGATGGTTTTAGATTCAGACTGTATGACGTCAACGTGCTGGGTATGGGCCAACGGTTGCAGTACAATGGCTATTACGATCCTGATCGTCAGCCTGATTACACCCACGAATTATTTTACAGAAAAAGCAGCGTCTTTGGCAGCCTCGCAAATCTGACGATAGGCTACACACAATTAAACTCAGGAAGCAGCTACGGCGATCAGGAGGAACAGGCATACTATTTAAGGCTTGACCGACCACTGGTTTCACCTTATTCACGAACGGCGGGCGGAATCGAGATAAGCAAAAACTGGTCACGCAACTTTTACAGTGAGCCTGATTCAATATTTAGAGATTACAGGTATTCTGTAATTGATCTATGGATGGGCTACAACATAGGGATTCACGTGCCTGATGTGGATCGGCGCAGGCATTTTATCAGCGCGCGCTTTTTTGAGCAGCAGTTTACGGTAAGGCCTCAACGCATCTATGACCAACTGAATCCGCTATACAACAGCCGCACGGCTTTTCTGGGTGGATTTTCATTTTTTAAACAGGATTTCTATACTACGCAATACGTTTATGGATTTGGCCGGACGGAAGACGTACCTTATGGACACAACACGTCAATCATCATCGGATGGCAACGTTTAATGGGCATACAGCGACCCTACTTTGGAATCGACTTTGAAAAATCGTTTGTTCACAGTAGGGGAAACTTTTACACATTCGCAATCCGGACGGGCGCTTTTCCTTATAACGACCAGGTGCAGGATGCTACGATTCTCCTGTCAGGACGTCTATTCAGCAAGCTTAAGTATCACAAAAGGGTAATGGTCCGCCGATCGCTTGACCTTGACTTCACTTATGTATTCAACCAGAGAACCAATACCTTGTTGGACATCAATAACTCGTTTGGTATTGAAGGGTTCGCCGCCGATAGTGTTCTGGGAACAAAACGGCTACATGGAAGATATGAAATGGTCTTCTTTACCAAGTGGAAAGTGTTGGGTTTCAAGATGGCTCCGATCATCATAACTGACCTTGCATTTATTGCGCAGCAAGGCAAACTGATCTTTTACGACTATCCCTATCTTGGACTAGGGACAGGAATCAGAACGCGCAACGAAAACCTTGTCTTCGGAACTATCGAACTGAAGTTTTTCTACTACCCCAGAACAGTTGAAGACATGAGCCATTTCAAAGTGAGCCTTACAAGCAACCTCAGAATTAAGTATAGCGGAAGCTTTGTAAGACCGCCATCCTTCATAGTTTACAATTAACACATTCGATTTTTCATAGGAAGACCGTTGGATTGGCTGCTACTCAACGGAACGTGATTTTGTTATATTTGAGTACTATCCAATCACTCATGAGACAAAAATTCATTATTATCAGCGTCA
>DASVBA010000750.1:0-5005 GCA_036376095.1 Chryseolinea sp. | reverse complement strand
GCGGCTCCTTCAGTGTATCCATCATCCAGCGCGGCGCCCATGTCGTGAAGTAGCAGGTCGGTATACGGGTGAAACTCTTTGTTCGCCAGCGCAGGAACGGAAGAGTTGCCGGTTTTTAACGTCTGCCGGTGACAACGTTCACAACCGATCTGAATAAAGGCCTCGTTACCTTCAATGATTGAACTTTTCGTTTGATTGCGTTGAATCGGTGCCTTTAGTGTCTGAAGATAAAAGACAACGTCATTAATGGTTTGTGTCGATACTTCCGGGTCGGTTTCCAATCCTGAATAAACATCGTAGGGTTCATAACCTGATGTAATTCCGATATCCTGGTTATAGGCATTCACCGTTTGTTGCGTGAGGTTATAAACCGCAGCCTTTTTTCCGAACCGACCAATGTATTTTCCATTCTGCTCAATAGCCCCCTCGTTAGGTTCTGCGTAATAAGGTATTTTGACCCAGTTGGGAACGCCTGAAATACCGTCGCCGTCAGCATCGTTAGGATCGGCCATTGCCAGGATATCGGCGTCGGCTACGAGTTCGATATAGCCAAGACCGGTGTTAGCGGGCGGGGTGAATTTCGAAAACGTCGCGCCCTCGGGAATTTTTTCCGGCGCAAACCCGGATAGAGCCCGATGTTGAAGCTGCGGCCCCCCTTTATCCATGTATTGATTGCCGGTTTCGTCGATCTGACCAAATCGGGTCAGCGTAGTGAACGGGTGGCCTTTTCCATCACCGGCATGACAACCTCCACAGCTTGTGGCCACGAATATCGGTCCAAGTCCATTTTCGGCAGTAAAAATGTCGTCGTTGAAAGCTACGTCTCCTCGCAAGAACTGGCGGTTTTCCTCATCGGAAAGCCCGTCCACGGGGCCGTCCAACAGGGCGTCTCCTGCCGGGGCCGACGGAATTAGTTCCTCGCACGCGACTATGCCCAGAGAAAAGGAAAGCAAAATAACCAGCGAGCGCAATTTTTTCATGGGACAAACTTAATTAGATTATTAGGATAATGCAATTAAATATTTAGACTTACCTAATTTTTTAAATAGATAATTCTCAATATTTTTGAGCACGCAACTGCGAAAAACATGCACACCCTCACGGAAGAAAACTATCTGAAAGCCATCTACAGGATTTTTGAATCCACTGGTGAGACCGTTTCCACCAACGCAATTGCTGAAAATCTCCAGATCAATGCTGCGTCTGTAACAGACATGTTTAAAAAACTTGGCCAGCACAAACTGGTGGTCTACGAAAAGTCAAAGGGTGTGAAGCCGACCGACAAGGGGAAAAAAATCGCTTTACAGATCATCCGGAAGCATCGACTGTGGGAAACATTTATGGTGGAAAAACTGAAACTTTCGTGGGATGAAGTGCATGAGATCGCTGAACAATTGGAGCATGTTCATTCAGACCTGCTTATCGAGCGTCTCGATCAGCTTCTCAACTATCCAAAATTTGATCCGCATGGTGACCCTATCCCTGATAAGAATGGAAAGTTGCCGGTGTTAAAATCCATATTACTGTCAGAAGCAAAACCAGGTTCGTCCTATAAGATCACCGGTGTAGGAAAAAACTCCGACTCGTTTCTTAAGTATCTTAAAAAGATCGGCCTGAAACTCGGGGAAATGATAAAAGTGAAAGAGGTGGAAGAATACGACGGATCCATGAAGATCCAACTCATGGATACGAAGGCGGAAGTGATGCTTAGCAAGGAAGCGACGGCCAATCTTTTGGTTGATTAAGGGATACCCGTAATCTCCACAATGGACTACCTACCCAGGTACCAAGGCAGCTAGGTAGCCTGCTCAAGCACCTCCATCATTTCGTCTTCGCCAAGCGCTACAGGATTGTTCTTATTATCGGTGGCTCGTACGATCTTTTCAAAGTGTTCTGATGAAATGCCTCCGGATCGCAATTGTGGAATATTCATAAAACGGCTCCATTCATCTAATAGGCCAAGAAGATGATCGATGTAATAATCGTCGGACTTGTCTATATGATCTGAAAACAGCTTGCCGACAGTGGCGTACTTAAACAGTGCGGAATCATTGGTATGGGTATGTCTTAATTTTTTTACCGTAAGTCTGTTACATGCAGGCATTAGAGCGCTACAGATAACACCGTGCGGAATTTCGAAGAAACCTCCGATGGATGACGCGAATCCATGAACAAGACCAAGTCCTGCGTTGGCCAGCGTATTTCCCGAAAGATAAGCCGCAAGGGCCATGTCGGTGCGCGCTTCTATGTCTGACCCATCCGTATACGCTTTGGGCAATGAATGGGAAACACGGCCGAGCCCTTCGACAGCCAGCGCATCCGTTATAATATTCGACGCGGTGGAGAGGTATGATTCAAGAAGTTGCGTAAACGCATCCATACCACTTGAAGCTGTGATGGATTGCGGGCAGCTCACCGTCAGTGCCGGATCGAGGATTGCGACATCGGGGACAAAATTGTTATGCCGAAGCGACTTCTTATAGCCCTTCTCTCCCAACTCAGAGAGAACAGCATTCTTCGTGGCCTCGCTGCCTGTCCCTGAAGTAGTAGGAACTGCTATGAAAGGAATTTTGACACCGGGATGACGGGGTTTTGTTCCAACCCCTTCCAGGTAATCCTTCACCGGTTCGTTCAAGGGTAACATCGCGGATATTGCCTTACCGCTGTCCAACACGCTACCGCCTCCTATCGCTACCACAACATCACATTGAAAAGGGGCGAACTTTCCAACAGCTTCATCAATGATAGATGGAGTCGGCTCCATCGAAACACTGTATCGAACAAGATCAAAACCATTTTGCAGTTCTTCAACCAGGCCGGATCCATACTTAGATGACAGAAAGGAGTTGGCTCCTGTCACCAGTAAGACCCTTTGTCCATAGGTTTTAAGGATAGACGAAAGGACGGAAACCTTTCCTGGTCCGAAATGAAGCTGAGGAATGCCGGCAAGGTTGAGAGATCCCATCATTGACTTACCCTCTCGGGAAATACTATTTTATGTTTTACTCCTTCACGCGGTTTTGCCATCCACGGCGCAACGGTATCACGCCACTTGAGGTAGTGAACAGTCTCTTTGTGAGCAACAACGGCTTCATCGGATTCATACGCTTCATATAGCACAAATTTTCCAGGGTCATTCATGTCCTGAAGAATGTCGAATCGAAGATTGCCGTTCTCTTTGACCGAATTCTTGTGATTCTCACGCGTAGCGTCGATAAAATCCATTACGTGCTCCGGTTTCACCTGGACATAGACAAGGGTTGCTGTCATTTTTTTGTTATCTCAATTATTAATATTCAGAATTAATTCCTTCAGCACGGCATTCTGCCAATCAACAATTATGCGTTTCCAAAACACCGCCAAAGGCTATATTTACAAGTTACCAAGGATCCTTAACCCCAACACCTTATACCCTTCTTAGTAAAATTGAATATGGCTATAATTTTTCAATTGGTAAATAAACCATTCACATTGACGGCAATTATCGCCATCACGCTGGTACTCGTTAGTTGTCAGGCGGGACAGGATAAAAAGAACACTACATCCAAGGCAGTCTTTATAATCGTTGACGGTATCGCTGGCGATGTCATTCAAAAATTAGATCCACCAGTGCTCGCAGAAATTTCAAAGGCAGGCGGATTTACACTGGCACACGTGGGAGGTGATAAGGATTCTTATAACGAGACACCCACGATATCTGCCGTCGGTTATAACAGCCTGCTTACGGGTACATGGGTTAACAAACACAACGTTTGGGATAACGATATTGCGGCGCCGAACTATAACTACTGGAATCTTTTTCGCATCGTAAAACAAAATAATGCCACATTAAAAACTGCCGTGTTCTCCACCTGGGAAGAAAACAGGACAAAACTAATCGGAGAAGGCCTGCCGCAAGCCGGCAATGTTTCAGTGGATTTCAAATTCGACGGACTTGAACACGACACCATCAAATTTCCTCACGACACAACGCGAGTGTTCATTCAGAACATCGACGAAGCGGTATCCGATGAAGCGACCCGCGTGATTTCCACAGAAGGGCCCGACCTTTCATGGGTATACCTTGAATTCACTGACGATATGGGTCACAAGTTTGGAGATAGTCAGCAGTTTTACGATGCGATCATGACGGCCGACAAGCAGATAGGAAAGATCTGGGATGCAGTAAAGCGCCGGCAACGTGAACACAATGAAGATTGGCTGATTGTAATTACCACGGATCACGGTCGCGATGCCGAGACCGGACATAATCACGGCGGGCAGTCGGACAGGGAGCGACTGACATGGATCGTCACAAATGCCGCCCAACGCAACGAGCGTTTTAATCAAAATCCAGGCATCGTCGATATCTTCCCCACCCTTTGTTACCATCTCGGCTTAAAAATTCCTGATGACGTTCATCGGGAAGTAGACGGGGTTTCCTTCATTGGTCCTATAGATCTGGCTGACTTGCATGCCGAAAAAAATGATAACAAAGTTGTGCTGACCTGGACTGCCGTAGATAAGAGCAGTAGTGAGAATGCTGAGATCTATGTGTCGGAAACGAATAACTTTAAGGCAGGCGGAAAGGACGACTACAAAAAGGTGGGTGAAATTCCCGTGTCACAAGAAACCTTCGATCTTAACGTGGATGGTGGCAACTTCTATAAGGTCCTTTTGAAAACTCCGCGGCAATATGCCAATGTATGGATCACAGAAAACAATGAATAATGCTGAATGTGAATATTTTCCCCGCTTCGCGGTCTGACGAACAACATTTGCTTCAAGTCCGCTAAAGGGAATTTAGGGATGGGAACAAGGGATAAAAACTTAAAAATTATGAGTAACCTAACCAGAAAGAAATTTCTTGATTACACGACAAAACTTGCGGCAGCATCATTGCTTTCCTCTTTGTCTATACATGCAAGGTCATTGGGCCTTGTTGATAAGAAGATCAAGGTTGCTGTGATCGGGTGCGGAAGTGTTTCGGGTCAGTACTTCCCGCATCTGGCTAAATGTCCCTTCG
>DASVBA010000318.1:0-5019 GCA_036376095.1 Chryseolinea sp. | reverse complement strand
TTTTGAGGGAGGACAACAAACACCTGGTGCGTATCATTGACAGAGAACCAGTTGTTCATTCTTTCGTCGCCGGCCAGGATTGGCATCGTGGAATAGGAGACAAGTATCGTAAAAGGGAAATCAGAATTTGATGGAAAATCTTCGACTACACCTGTCACCTTGCATTCAAACTTCAGCTGGAATCTCATCGTGTGACCAAGTGGACTTTCATCTCCAAAGTATTTCTTGGCCATCGATCGTGTGAGCACCACCGTCAATGGCTCCTTGAGAGCGGTCTTAGAGTCTCCCTCGAGCCATCGCATGCCGGTATTCTTAAAATCAAAAACCTCAAAAAATGAATTATCAACAATCGCTGCGCCGCTCTCTTCGCGGAATTTTCTTTCAACGGTTCCTTTGGCATCAAGTATCTCCACATTAGCCCCTCCGAAATACTCTACAGGTGCTAACTTTTCGATTGATGGGATCTCCGCTTTCATGGCTACAGGTACAGGGTAAGAGATTCCAGACCGGTATTCAAGATTTTCATTGCCGGTCACACGTACCATTCGATAGATCCGGTCGCGATTGGTGTGAAAGGAGTCGTAGCTGAGCTCATAGCGAATGACAGAAAATATCACCAGGGCGGAGGCGATGCCAGTAACCAGCCCGACGATATTGATCGTTGTTGTTCCTTTGTTTGCCAAAAGGGTTCTGCGGCTCATTTTGAAATAGCTCGTTAGCATAGGGGAGGGGTTATAATATCGATTCTTTCTCCAGAAAAAAGCTTTTAACAGGAATCCAATGCCATTAGTTATGTACCTGACATTTGCATGGCGCTGTCCTTTATCGTGAATATCCTTCAGGTAAAGTTCATAGAGATCCCCTTGAATTTCTTCAGCCAGTTCTTCTGGCGCCAGGGATTCAATCATAGAGTTTACCCAACGGGGTGGTTGCAGATCTTTCATCATGATGGTTTAGCAATCAAGCTCCAAATCGCAGTTCTGGTATCGCGTAGTTCTTCAAGGGCACTCCGTCCATAGGCGGTGATGCTAAAGAGTCTTTTTCGCCGTCCGCCACGTTCTGCCGACGCACCGCCCATACGGGACTTGACAAACCCCTTTTCCTCCAGACGGTGAAGCACAGCGTGCGCCGCGCTAATGCTGATGTCGCGGTTCGTCTGATTTTTCAGCTCTTCAGTAATAGACACTCCATACGCTTCTTTGTTCAACAGCGCGACCATCAACAAAATAAGTTCTTCCAGTTCACCGAGGTAGATGCGTGTAGCCATATTATTTCAACTTTTGTAGATCAAATATAAGGCCAGTTGGGAAAATGTCTTTCTGCGACCGGATTTTTGAGGTTGTGTATCTGCTGAGGTTTTTAAATTGGTCAGATGTGAACAGCGTGAGCAACCAAAGCGGACAGCGATCAACTTTGGCGTTTCAGAAGAATAAATGAATAGTTCCGGTTAAAATAATGATTGACGAGAAGGATCGTCTCTATTTTATCCGGGAACCTTGCGGGTGAGGCCTTCACCACCTCCGGTACATGTTGCTTCCTGAGAATGGATGACGCAAGCCACATTCCGAACGATGTCGCTGTGCAGAATTCGCCGCAAAGGTGTTTGAAATAGACCCGTGGGGTTTTGTTAAAGAGAATATTTTCCAGTTGTTCGAGTAGCAGGTCCCGTGAACTGTCGCCACTCATTCCGCTTATCACGATGTCAATGTCCGCTTCGCCAACATCGTGTTTGTTGAGGAACGAAAGGATTGCTTGTCTGATATCTTCCGCTGATTCCGGCAAATACTTAGACTGAATACCCTCTATGCAGCACCACGTAGAGGCTGAGGGCTGTCCTGACAAGCCAAAGAATGCAGCGCTCTCGCCCTGAATACAACCTGGGGTTTTGTTCTTGAAAATATCAAGGCTATTGGTCGGTTCTGTCTTGAATTGATGTTCTCTCAATCCCGCGGTATACTGAACAGTAGCCGATTCATCGTATGAGCCTAGCAAAAGATTGAGACTCTGATTTTCAGAAATACGGAGCATGCAATCGTGCAATGCATTCTCAAAAGCAAACCCTTTGCTGACGTACGTATTGTTATAACCGGTGCATTTTACAGACAGTGCCACCAGCCCGGCAAGTGCATTATAAGTACCCTGCATAAAAAATGTCGGCGTGAGCTGTTTCTCGTTTCTTTCGAGTAACTCTCTGAGGAATTTTTCTGTTTCCTCCAAAAACCCATAACCTGTGGCGGTGACTATCCCATCGGGAATGGTGATTCCCGCATCCTTCAAACAAATCGTTGCCGCAGTCATGCCTATCCTTAACATACGACTCAGTCGTCGTAGCTGTACCGGGCTCAGGTATGCCTTGAAGTCCGGGGTAGTACAGGTCAATGTGTTTTGATAACTTTTTACATCCGATAAAAACTCTTCGTTATCGAATGTCCGCTGAGGTGAAATGATCCCGATTCCGTTGATGTAACATTTCATTGCTGCCATCATTATACGGAAGCCAGAAGTAAGGAAGACGTATTCCCTCCGAATCCGAAGGAGTTTGAAAGGATGTGTTTCAAGCTAACGTTCTTCATTAATTCCTTCACGGGCGTGATCGAAAGTTCCGGCATCTGATTCACGAAGTTCAGATTTGGCCAGATCATTTGATGCTGAAGTCCAAGCAGACAAAATACCGCTTCGATACTACCTGCCGCGGCCAGTGTATGACCCGTATATGGCTTTGTGGAGCTGAAGTGCGGGACTTTTTCACCGAATAGTCTTTGAATGCCAGTACCTTCCGAGAGGTCATTGTTTTCAGTAGCCGTGCCGTGCGCGTTGATATAATCAATATCCGAGGGAGAAGCGTTAGCGGTGTTCAATGCCAATGTCATAGCACTAAGCGCGCCGGTGCCTTCCGGCGATGAAGCCGTCTGGTGAAATGCATCGTTTGCATTTCCAAATCCCTTCAGTTCAGCGATCGGCGTTTTGCTTTTTTGTTTGATGGATGACTCGGATTCAAGAACAATATAGGCAGCGCCCTCTCCGAGATTCAATCCTTTCCTGGTATTGTCAAAGGGTCGGCAATGCTGGGGATCCACGATCATGAGCGCATTGAAACCATTTATTGTGAACTTCGACAATGCTTCGGAGCCGCCGCAGATAGCCACATCGAGCAGATTGTTCCTGATCAACTGTGCGCCTTCGATGATCGAGTTGGCGGAGGACGAGCACGCCGTACTGATAGTGCTGATATATCCCTTGACACCTACTTCGTCTGCCATGCGCTCACAATGCTCACCAGGGTTTGCTGTATCGGCGTATTGCGCAAATTCTCCTTCCTTTGATAGATCGAGAAGGTCGTAAAAGTAGCGCTCAAATTCGCGTATACCTCCCGTTGTTGTGGCCGAAAGCAGCCCCGAATGGTGTACTTCTTTTTTTGTAAGGCTTGCGGAACTTATGGCTTCCTTCAGCGCAATTAACCCCAGCAATGTGGTGCGGGTGTAACCTTTGCCCGTACCGACGTTAGCCAGTTTCTTGAGCTCCTGGTCGTTTAACTTGATCTCGCAGGAAGGGATAGTTGAACGGTGAATGGTGTCAAGAATGGATAATTCTCCAAAACCGCACCTCCGCTGAACAAGGGATTGAAAATTTTCGATTGTGTTGTTGCCGATGGAAGTGATGATGCCAAAACCTGTGATGAACACACGTTGGGTCATTGCTTCACGTTATTATGTATGTATTCGGCCATGGTCCTGATGCTATAGAACACGTGGCGTCCTTCTTTGGGATCTTTAAGCTTAATGCCATAATTCCTTTCCAAAAGCACAACAAGTTCGAGGGAATCGATTGAGTCGAGCCCAAGCCCTTCGCCAAAAAGAGGTGTATTCTCATCAAAATTTTCAGGAAGCACATCTTCCAGGTTCAATTGCTTTATGAGCTCCTGACGCAGCTCCGTTATGAGTTCGTCGACCGATTGTTGCATGTATCTTTGTTTATTTTCCGAATTACACCACGGTTCTGGCTTTGTGGATGAACACGCTGACGCCCAACGCGACCAGTGAAAATCCTACAAGCTTGAGTATGTTTGGCATTATTGTGTATAACGACGCCTGCCGTAAAAATAAGTCATTAAAGGATTCCAAGCCCCAACTCATAGGAGAAAATCCGCTGATCGTCTGCAAAACTTCGGGCATCACATAAACCGGCACCCAAACTCCTCCAATAGCCGATAATATCACCACTGATACCGAACCGAATGACAAAGCTTGCTGTGCGGTCCTGAAATAGACGGCAATAAGCACCCCATAACCGGTTGCAGCCATTGCCACTGAACACGCGGTCAGCAAGATCATCCAACTGCTGCCGCCGAGGATAAGTTTATTCAGGCCCAGCAAAGGCATAATAAAAATTCCCACAGCTATCATCATCAGAAACTGAATAAGACAAACTAGAAAATAGAACGTAAACTTTCCAGCGATTACCGGAACTTGTGATCCCGATATCAGCCTTAGCCGTAACATGCTTCCTTCTTCCCGTTCTTTAATAAGATTTCCGGCGAGGGGATACAAAATAAAGAACATAGCAAACATCGTCCATGCCGGTACATTGTGCTGAACAGAGTTAAGTATGAAGCCCTGATATTTCTCTGATGCAAAACCCTGGTTTACGCGGACGATCTGTGAAAGATCGAAGTTGGTTTTTTTTGCGTCCGCGTTTCCTTCGCTGAGTTGGTTTTGAAGCTCGTCCAATACCCATTGCGTTTGGACATTTGCAATTATCTTTTCAATCGATCCGGAAAGGGACTGCTGATAATTCGCTTTGATCGCGGGATCAAAAATTATTTTTAAGTCGATTGGAGCAAGGGCTGCAGAGTCGCTTTGATCAGCTGGTAATCCAAAGTTTGAAAAAACCGTCGTTATAAGCTGACGCGTTTTTCTCCGCAATGTCTCGCTTGAATGGGGTGGGATAATGATAGCGGCTTTGTATTTACCGGATCGCACCAGACGTTTTGCGGAGACGCTATCAACCTCCATCACCAAA
>DASVBA010000743.1:0-4034 GCA_036376095.1 Chryseolinea sp. | reverse complement strand
TTCCCCTTCAATACCGTGGCAGGAACAAATCCCGAAAGATACAGCGCGGGGTAACTACCTGCCAACAAACCGGTGATGACGGTGATGCCAAGGAGACCGCCGATGATCTTACCATTAGTTAAATCAAGCGCAAGATCTTTTCCTCCCAGCGTATTGAAATAGGGGAGAACGAGATAGATGATCAGCAATGCCAGAACCAGCGCCAGCAACGCTACGACCAGCGACTCTGCAAGGAACTGACCCATCAGATGCGGTCTTATTGCGCCGACAACTTTGCGAAGACCAACTTCCTTCGCTCTTCGTGCTGCCCGCGCTGTGGCGAGGTTCATAAAATTAAGACAAGCAACAACAAGGATGAAGACAGCCACCACCATGAATATGTACACGTTCTGTGCGTTGCCGTGACCGGGAAGGTCAGCAAGGAAATTGGAGTAGAGGTGAACCTTCGAAAGTGGCTGAAGTATGAACGCCACCTTTAATACGTTTTCGTTCTTCTTATAGATGTCCTGCATCTTTTTTTCAAGGTCCGCGATGGCTGACTTCGATTGCTGAGTCTTGGCGTTGAGCTTGATGTACGTGTAATAATTGAAGTTGTCCCAGACGTTGTTCTTGAGATCGTCGTTTGTACGCGCGAGGTAACGCATAGGCTGTACAAAATCAAACTGAAGGTGAGAGTTGCTCGGGACGTTGGCAATTACACCTGTAACAGTAAAGTCCTCTTTGTTATTTTTCCGGATCGTCTTTTCGAGCACTTCGGTGGTGCCGAAATATTTCATCGCCATTTCTTCCGTGATAACAATACCTTCCGGGTTCAGAAGCGCGTTTTCCTTGTCTCCTTTAACAAATGGAAAGTTGAACATCTTGAAAAAATTCGAGTCCGCATATATTATACCTTTCTCTTCGAACTTAACATCGCCGACCTGGACAAGGTCGCGTCTGTACTCTGAGATGCGGACGGCGTCCTCTACTTCGGGTATTTCGGTGTTGAACGCGAAAGCCATCGGAGCAGACGATACAGCGGCATGCACTTTCATCTCAGGCAGCGTGGCCGTGATGCGGTATATCTGATCAAAGTCGTGGTGGAATCGGTCGTAGCTCAATTCGTCATTCACCCACATTCCGATGAGCGCGGTACAACTGATCCCCAGAGCGAGCCCGAAAATATTGATAAAGGAAAAACCTTTTTGGCGGAGGAGATTTCGGATGGCGACTTTGATGTAGTTGCTAAGCATAAGCAGATTGTTTTTTGGTACCGATAAGACGCCCAAAGGTAATAGAATGTTGCATGGGCTGTGAGCGTGCGTGGAAATTGGTGCGTGTGGGTGTGGGTGTGGGTGTGGGTGTGGGTGTGTTTTACCGCAGGGGCGCAAAGAACGCAGGGTTAGGCAAAGAGTATTCGAAGAACCCTGCGGAACTTTGCGTCCCCCGCGCCCCTGCGGTGAAAAGTCCCACACCCGCACCCACACCCATTCACATAACTTTCAACAAATACTACCCGTTCGGATTCATAAAATCCTCGTCCAAAACTTTTGCAATAGACTCCAGGAGGAAGTCGGCATTGGATTTAGAAAAGACCATGGGCGGTTTTATTTTAAGCACATTATTAAACGGTCCATCAGTGCTCATTAATATTCCTTTGTCACGCATACGGTTCGCAAAGTACGCGGCTTGTTCGGTCGCGGGCTCTTTTGTGGTTCTGTCTTTCACAAGTTCAAAGCCAATGAACAATCCCGGGCCACGGACGTCGCCAATTATTTCGAACGTGTTCATCAGGTCACGCAAACCGGACTTTAAATATGAACCGACAACCTTTGCATTTTGCTGTAGACCTTCCTCTTTAATTACCTTAAGAACCTCCAATCCAATAGCACAAGAAACCGGATTGCCGCCAAACGTATTGAAGTATTCCATTCCATTCTTAAATGCGTCGGCTATGGCTTGAGTGGTGACCACAACACCTAATGGATGACCATTGCCTATCGGTTTGCCGATAGTGACAATATCCGGAACGACATCGTGTTGTTGGAAAGCCCAGAAGTGATCGCCTGCTCTTCCACATCCGGTTTGAACTTCATCGGCCACACAAACTCCCCCCGCATCGCGCACCAGCTGATAAGCCGCCTTCAAAAATCCAGGCGGAAGTTCAACCTGCCCGCCACAGCTGATCACCGATTCATAAATTAGTGCGGCTGGTGCCCGGCCAGAGGATTGTATTTTTCTTACTGCATCCGAAACATGAGACGCATATTTACTGCCGGCCTTCGGATCATCTTCCCGGTATAAACCACGGTACGTATCAACAATAGGAATTACGTGAACAAAAGGAGTGACCCCTTTTCCTCCGGCGCCATCAAACTTATAAGAGCTGATTTCAATACATCCGTTGGTATTACCATGATATCCGACCTCCGATACGATCATATCTCGTTGTTCCGTGACAGTTTTTGCAAGGCGCATTGCCAATTCATTTGCTTCGCTGCCGGAATTCACTACAAACGCGACGTTTAACTCCCCTGGCATCGTGCTCAATAACATCTCCACGAACTTCACGAGGTTTTCATGGAGATAGCGGGTATTGGTGTTGAGCACCGCCATTTGCCGCTGACCGGCGGAAACCACGCGCGGATGTTCATGTCCCACATGCGCCACGTTGTTTACAGTATCCAGATACTTTCTTCCGGTGTCATCCAGAAGGTAAGCGCCATGACCTCGTACCATTTTAATGGGTTCGCGATACGAGATGCTCAGGTTCTTACCCACATGTTGTCTTCGAAAAGCAACGATTGCTTCATTCGATAAGGCAGGTACATCCGCGGACGGCGTCCCCGTGAAAAGCAACCATGGATCAGGTGAAATACTTTTCCATAATTCGCGCTGATGTGCAAAGGCTACACCCGGAAAATCGCCTTCCTTATCCAGCATATCCAGTATGATCTGAAAATGCAGGTGTGGCGGCCATTTTCCATTTTCTTCTGTTGGACCGATGTATCCGATTATGTCGCCTTTTTTTATCTTTTGTCCAGCGCGGAGGTTGGCGATGGAATCGCGTGAAAGATGGCCAGACAAAGAATAGAACACGAGGTCGTCTGAAACTTTATGTTCGAGAATGAGCGTTGGGCCGTAGTCCCTGTCTGAACTATTGTTTGCAATACTGTGGACCGTTCCATCAAGCACAGCAAACACTTCAGATCCTGGCCTGGTGAAGAAGTCCATTCCAATATGAACTGTTCTCCACTGCGGCGCATCGTTACCTTGTGACGCAAATGCATCCGTGGTGTAAAAGCCGCGTGCTTCGTTATAGCGGCCAATCGCTAACGTGGCACCTGCATCTGACATCAATTGAGAGATCCTACGATTCAACAAGTCGGTATCAAATAAATTTTCTGTAAGTCCGGTATCCAGACTCTCGACACGTAGATCAAGCCAATGGATGAGATCAGTTTTTTCAACAGGAAATGCTGTTTCCTTAAATCCCGACGCAGCCCATTCGTTGAATATCTTGTTCTTGGCACACGGTTCCAGGTCACATGAATGTCTGAAAGCGTAGTGTGCATACTCGGGTGAGATGGCAATCAGTTTGCGCAGTAGATCCCAGGCGGGTTTATCACTGATTTGTAAATAAATATTCTGTGGATTCTCTTCAAGGTTGATCGCAGAGCAGGTAACGCTGATCAATAAACGGGTCAACACCATCGTAAACAAAACAGCCAGCTCTTTTTCCTCCAGGGGATACTGAGCGTGATAGCCTTTGATAACATGAATGGCGGCTTCGATCGGATCGGGCTTGTGCATCATGACGTATGCCAGCGCTATAGCTAGTTCGTTAACGGTATGAGTGCAGACTGCATCTCCAAAATCTATTACTCCCGGAACGGCTACATTGTTTCCTTTACCACTCACCAATATATTATAGTCGTTCGCATCGTTGTAATTCACGCTTTTCCGCAGTGCGCCAAGGCGCGATTGATACTTTTCAAACAGCATATAACAGTAAGCTGCGATATCTCTTCTTTCTCCTTTGATCTTATCCAGAT
>DASVBA010000725.1:0-6623 GCA_036376095.1 Chryseolinea sp. | reverse complement strand
ATTCACCAAAAATCCCCTCAGTGACTACAATGGCGTTTTTTCCAACTTCCTTGAGGAAATCATCATGTTTGTAAAAGATCTGGGGATAATCCCTCGCAGTTGATTTGGACTTGTTGGCTGTGAATCTAATAAACTGGTAAGTGACCATTTCGTATGGCGCTTTTGCACTGCAGACCGAATTCACCCTAGGTCTATACGGAAACATCTCAACGTCCCATCGATTTGCTCTGACACCTGGATCCGTATCGAGCCAGGATTTTGCTTCGTCGAGGGAATTGGTGTTGAAGATGAAAATACCGCCACCTCCTTCAAAAGGACCGGCAGCTATGAGCTTGCCCTCATTGGCAAGCCTTTCGATGTTGGCCATATGCCCATCCATAAGTTTTTCGACTTCTCCGTTCGGCAATTGTTCGGCATCCGCTTTTTTGTTAAGGAACACGAAGATGTAACCCGGTGATTGGCCGAATACATATGAGCATGCGAGCATAGTGATAATGAATAGCAAACCTGTTTTCATTTCGAAGTATTATGAGAAGTGAAGCTAGTCCAGGATGTGTTCCATTAAAAGTCTTTTCACCTGAGATTTTTTCAAGTCGCCGGTAAGGTAACCCAACCGGAAAAAACCAGTGCTGAATCGTTATACCTCAACCTGTTTCTTCTGCCCCACCATGAGCACGCCACCCAGGATAAGCGCAGTTCCAACGAGTTGAAGGGCGTTGATAGGCTCCTGCAGAAAAATTGCCGCCTGCACTATCGTCGACACCGGTCCCACGCTACCGACAATTGCCGCGTTGCCTGAACCGATCCGATTGATTCCTTCAGCGATCAGGTAAGAAGGGATGACCGTACCGATGATCGCCATCCCAAAACTGTACGCATAAACTGTCGACGGTTGTTCAGTAAGGGACGCCCCGCTTGTTACAAAAAAATGGATGATAACCGCCAAGGCCGCAAAACTCATCGCATAACTATTAAACTTTGATGAACCAACCAGGGGAATCAGCTTTCCGCTTCCTACGATATACATGGCATACGTTAGCGCACAAATCAGGATCAATAGTGATCCTTTCCAAAAGTTTTCGCCCGGACCCGTTTCGCCCTGAATTTCCGGCAAACATGCAGCGATCAATCCGACATAAGTAACGGCGACGGCCAGCCATTGCCGGGATGTTATCCGTGTTTTGAAAATGGTTGAAGATATAGCCAGAACCAGGGTAGGATAAATGAACAGGATAAGGCGTTCAATTCCGGCAGTCACATATTGCAGACCGAGAAAATCCAGAAGGCTGCTTACGTAATATCCGAGGCATCCTATTCCTGCGATCGCCAGCCATTGTTTTTTGCTGAACTTTACATTTGTACTTTGATTGGAAGACAGAAACGCCGAGACAGTGAAGAAGGGAAGTGAAAATATCATGCGCAGCGCGAGCAAGGTAACCGGAGCTACATCCGTATCCTTGTAAGCCAATTTTACAAAGATAGCTTTGGTTGAAAAGCATATTGCGCCGAACAGGCACAGGAATATTCCACCTAAGAAATATGGATCGAGTCTTTTTTCATTCATCTCCTCAAAGCGACAACGCCTTGACTAATTTTGCCAGGTCCCTGGTATCGTTATATACGTTTGGAGCTACGCGGATCGCATCACCCCGTATCGAAACAAAAATATTATTTCGATGTAGCACTTCTTTGATCTTTTGAGGATTGTGCTTCAGCAGTCGAAGTCCGAATAAATGACCGCCGCGGGAGTCCTCATCTTCGACCCAATAACCTTTTTCCTTAAGAGAGTCAATTGCCGGCCCACTAATCGACTTAATATATTCCTGAACATTCGCTACACCCCATTGATTCAATTGGGCGATTGACCTTAGCAGCATGGGAACATATACAAAATTGCTATGCTCGCCCACATCATAGCGCAGCGCTCCAGGCTGGTAGGAGGCCTGATAGTTTACAAGCGCTGAGAAATCTTCACTATCGACACGATTCAGCCAGCTTTCCTCAATTGGCCTACCCCCGTCAAAGTATTCACCATAATAGGCAACACCGATTGAATAAGGACCAAGTAACCATTTATAGCCCGCACACACCAACGCGTCCGGTTGAATCTTTGCAACGTCAAACGGTAAAACGCCGACCGACTGTGTACCGTCAACAATCAGAAGCGCACCTACATCGTTTGTCCTTTTTCTGATCTCCTCAAGTTGAAAAAGAGTGCCGTCGGCCCAATGGACATTTCCGATAGCGACGGCCTTTGTGTTTTTATCGATCGCAGAAAGGATTTTTTCGTTCCATTTCATGCCTCTTTGTAAAAGGTCTTTAGGAGGTTCAACAACGTCTAACGTTGCTCCCGTTTCTAAACAAAGCCGTTGCCACGGATAATAGTTGCTTGGAAACTGTTCGGCTGCGACAATAATTTTTTCACCGCGACTGATCTTTAGGTTCATCGCCACATTGGCCATTCCATAAGAAACCGAAGGGATGATTGCGATCCGTTTAGGATCACCGGCATTTATTAACCGTGCAAATTCGACGCGAAGCAATTCTCCATCGGTAAAAAAATCTTCAGCTGAGATGCTTGATGGATTCCGCTTTCTCCGCAGGTTTTTAATGCCCACTTTTTCGACGGTCTTGAGCAACGGCGACATGTAAGCACAATTGAGGTATGTTACTTTCTTAGGTAAAGTAAACTTCGAACGCTTGCAGGAAATCATGTGAGGTCGATGTATATTTTAATTCTTGAATTTATTATAAAGGAACAACAGCAATGAAAGGAGGATACTGATAAGAATGCTGGTCGCTAACGGAAAATATATCTTTACATTTCCTTTGTCTATGGATATGTCGCCTGGAAGTTTTCCCAGAAAGGGTATCTTGTGAGCGTAGTTGATACCCAATCCAACCAGAATGCAAACAATCCCCACGATAATCAAGAACTTGCCCATATGATCAAACTTCTCAAAATTAATGAACAAATTGTCATTTGACATTGGGTTTTATGCCGGTTGGAAAGTTATACCTCATTCCTAATGTTATTGCTGAAAATACGCAAGACGCTGTAATAACGGCTCAAGTGAAATCCGTGTTGCCTGGCATTATTCACTTCCTGGCAGAAGACGTCCGCACCGCCAGACGATTTCTCAGCAGCTTAAAGATTTACGATTCGATCGAGCCCTTGCATTTTGATGTACTGGATAAAGACACCGATCCCTCAGTGGTGGGGAGTTTGTTTTCGCCTGTGTTTGAAGGGTTTGATATGGGTATAATTTCGGAGTCCGGTTGTCCCGGTGTGGCGGACCCGGGAGCACTGGCTGTAAGGTTTGCACATGATAATAATATTCGGGTTATACCTTTGGTTGGACCCTCATCCATATTGTTGGCGCTGATGGCTTCTGGCTTGAACGGACAACGTTTCACATTCCATGGGTATCTGCCAATTGACACAAAGGAAGCAGAACACTCGATCAGGAGCCTGGAAAAAGATTCAAGGCTTAAGAATCAGACGCAGATTTTTATTGAAACGCCCTACCGAAGCAATGCCTTATTTCAACTCCTTTTAAAAACCCTGGGCGCCGATACGCTTCTTTGTATTGCCGAGAATCTAACGGGAAACAACGAAACCATCAAAACGGCGCCCATAAAAAAATGGCGAACTACAAACAAGATGTTGCCTAAGGAACCAGCGGTATTTCTATTTCTGGCCATTTAATTCGATTGAGTGCACAAACTTTTTGTTTTTCATAAATCAATCTAAATTTGCGGACTCACAAATTGGGTCTAAAGTGTAATACTTATATAATCTAAAATTCTAAATTCCTTATGCCTCATTTATTTACTTCAGAATCAGTATCTGAAGGCCATCCCGACAAAGTAGCAGACCAGATCTCGGACGCGCTTATTGATTATTTTCTTGCCTACGATCCAAACTCCAAAGTGGCCTGTGAAACACTTGTTACGACGGGACAGGTCGTCCTTGCGGGAGAAGTTAAATCTGAGGCATACCTGGACGTACAAGACATTGCCAGAGAAGTGATTCGCAAAATTGGCTACACCAAGAGTGAATATATGTTCGAAGCAAACTCGTGTGGTATAGTTTCAGCGATACATGAACAATCTCCTGACATCAATCAGGGGGTTGAGCGTAAGAAAAAAGAAGATCAGGGTGCCGGGGATCAGGGAATGATGTTTGGCTATGCGACAAGCGAAACGGATAGCTTCATGCCGCTTCCTCTTGAAATAGCCCACCTCCTTTTGCGCGAGCTTTCGATTATGCGTAAAGAGGGTAAATTGATGAAGTACCTTCGTCCCGATGCAAAATCCCAGGTCACGATTGAGTATGGCGATGACAATAAACCCCAACGCATTGATACAATTGTGATCTCAACTCAGCATGATGATTTTGCAAAAGATGCGAAGATGTTAAAGCAGATCAAGGACGATGTAATCAACATCGTGATCCCACGAATAAAGAAAAAACTGCCAAAGCGCGTTCAGAAGCTTTTTGGGAAAGACATTAAGTATCACGTTAACCCGACCGGAAAATTTGTTATCGGTGGACCACATGGTGACACAGGCCTAACCGGTCGTAAGATCATCGTGGACACTTATGGGGGTAAAGGGGCACACGGTGGTGGCGCTTTCTCCGGCAAGGATCCATCAAAAGTAGATCGTTCAGCAGCTTATGCCACCCGTCATATTGCCAAGAACATGGTTGCAGCGGGTGTATGTGATGAAGTGCTCGTGCAAGTAGCGTACGCTATCGGCGTAGCACAACCGGTAGGACTTTACGTGAATACCTATGGTACGGCAAAGGTTGGTTATAGTGATGGCGAGATTGCGAAACGTATCGGAAAGATCTTCGATATGCGTCCGTATTTTATTGAACAAAGGTTTAACCTGAGAACTCCGATCTACGCAGAAACCGCTGCCTATGGTCACATGGGGCGCGAGCCAAAAATTGTTGAGAAAATATTTAACGCAGGAAAGAAGTCCGAAAAGAAAGTAAAGGTTGAATTGTTCCCCTGGGAAAAGCTGGACCACGTCGATCAGGTTCGAAAGGCTTTTAAGATCAAGATCTGATTTCTGCGTAGCAAAAGATAGAAAGGCTCCCGGATGGGGGCCTTTTTTATGAACGATCCGCTTAGCATTTTCAAAGTTGGAATGTCGATTTCGTTACTTATATTTCTTGAGGTTAAATTCATCAGATGAAGCGATCGGGAATATTACTGGTATTAACGTTTTCAGCTTGTATACTCTGCGCGGCTCAGGCTCCCCTGGAGGATACCACAAGGATATTGAATGAAGTAGTTGTACGCGCCTATCTGTACAACCGTCCAATGAACGAAGTGCCGGCCGCGGTGGCTACGCTTGACGAAAAAGACTTCGCGCGTTTTAACAATACTTCCATACTTCCCGCCGTCAATATGATTCCAGGAGTTCGTATGGAGGAACGGTCGCCGGGAAGTTACCGGTTTTCAATTCGAGGAAGCCTCTTGCGCTCACCCTTTGGGGTACGGAATGTAAAGATGTATTGGAACGGCCTGCCATTGACGGATGGCGGAGGGAACACGTATCTCAACCTTCTTGACTTCAACTCAATTACAAGCTCTGAGATCATTAAAGGCCCGGGCGGAAGCCTTTACGGAGCCGGTACCGGGGGGGTTGTGTTGTTGAATAAAGACCCGTCGGACCCTGGTCTGAAGCTATCCACTGTTTTCGGAAGTTATGGTCTTCAACGATATCAGTTGTCCGCCCAGATCGGAAGAGACAAAGTAAAAGCATCCATTCAATATGCACATCAACAGTCGGATGGGTATCGGCAACAAACGAAAATGGATCGCGACGCCATAAATGCGGATGTTAACTTTTTGCTGACCCCTAAGAGCTCATTGAACGCCACCGTGTTTTATACCGATCTGTTTTACGAGACACCGGGTGGTCTCACGAAAACGCAATTTGAAGCTGACCCGAGTCAGGCCCGTCCCGCCGGTGGACCGTTTCCAAGTGCCGTTGACGCGAAAGCAGCCGTAAGAAATAAGACGGTTTATGGTGGCCTGATGTATGAGTATCAATGGAGCGACAGTTGGATAACAAAAGCCGGGGTTTATGGATCGCACACTGATTTTAAGAATCCTACTATCCGAAATTATGAGATCCGCGATGAAAAGAATTTAGGAGGACGCACCGACACGCAATTTTCATTTGATCAGGATACGTGGAAAGGAAAGATCACGTTTGGCGGCGAATACCAATACTTCTTTTCGCCGCTCGACGTGTACAACAACAATGCCGGCGAGCCTGGTTCTGTCCAAACAATGGACGAGCTGAAATCAAGACAGCTGCTGCTTTTTCTCCAGGCAGATATCGATCTCCCAAAAGACTTTTATCTGACGATCGGAGGCAGTGCAAACTTTCTAAAGTATGATTTCACTGCAGTATCAGTCTCGCCAGCAGTCGAGCAACATCGAAACTTCGATCCCGAGTTTTCTCCACGCATTGCGTTGTTAAAGAAGTTGAACAACTCGATATCCGTTTATGGAAGTGTAAGCAAAGGATTTTCACCTCCTTCACTGGCTGAAGTCCGGCCATCTGCCGGAACCTATAACAATTCCTTAAATCCAGAA
>DASVBA010000026.1:0-4182 GCA_036376095.1 Chryseolinea sp. | reverse complement strand
AGCGGTTAACGGCTTAAGCCATTATGATGGCAAAACCTTTACGTCCTATACCACTGAGCACGGACTTGCAAGCAATTCCGTGAGGGCAATTATGGAAGATAGAAATGGAAATCTTTGGGTGGGCACTGAGGGTGGAGGAGTGAGCCGTTACGACGGAAAAAGTTTCTTGACCTTTTCCACAGCAGATGGACTGGCTCATAATGACGTGCGGAGTATCACCGAGGACAGAAGAGGAAATCTTTGGTTCAGTACCAACGGTGGGGGTATTAGCCAATTTGACGGGAAGGCATTCACTACCTACACAAAAGCTCAAGGACTGCCAAGTAATGTGGTGTGGAGTATCGAAGAGGACATCAGCGGCAGTTTATGGTTTGGCACCGCTAGCGGAGCCTGTCGATTCGACGGAAAGAGTTTCACCACGTTTACAACGGTACAGGGTCTTTCGGATGATGTTGTATACGATATAGTAGAAGACGAACAGGGTGTCCTTTGGTTTGGCACGAATGCCGGTATCAGCGGATTGAAATATAATTTATCGGAAGTGGAAGGGAAGGGATCAAAAGTAGGCGGTGCCGGATTGCTCAATGTCAGCAATGACGTATTGTCAACCATGAACCCGGTTTGGGATATCTATAATATAAGAACCGGGTATCCCGTGAAAAGCATTAATCTGAATGCCATGTGCATTTCGAGAAACGGTCTCCCTCTCGGAGAGAACAAAGGTGTCGGCATAATATGGAGTGGCTGCGGTGATAATAAGGTTATTCGATTTGACCCGGCGGCAACTGCGATAAACGCGGACAAGCCTGAGGTCTTTGTGCAAGCGATAAAAATTGCCGGCACAAGAATGAACTGGTATGGGTTGGGCCAATGGGAAAAAGACAGCACGGTATTGGCGCAACAGGAGGCGAGGATTTTTGGAAGATTACTTCACCCTTCGGAACGCGAAAAGATACGAGAGAAGTTCGAGGGCATACAGTTTGACACCCTGTCGGACATTCATCACCTCCCCCGGAACCTGGTTCTTCCGTATCGTGATAACCAGGTTAGCTTTGATTTCGGGGTGATCGAAACCGGCAGGAACTTTTTGGTAAGGTATCAGTACTTTCTGGAAGGATATGATAAGGGATGGAGCCCCGTTACCGAAAAGACATCAGTAACCTATGGAAATATTCAAGAGGGATCATACGAGTTTAAGCTAAAGTCGAGAAGCCCCGAGGGGGTGTGGAGCGATCCCGTAGTGTACAAATTCGCCGTGTTACCACCGTGGTGGAGATCGGGGTGGGCATACACCTTATACGTTGTTGGTTTTGCCATACTGATATTGACCGCCAGACGGCAGGTTATTAAACGAGAGCGTTTGAGCAATGAAGTCAAGCTGAAGAAACTTGAAGCTGACAAGTATCAGGAACTCAATTCGCTAAAGTCCCGATTTTTCGCGAACATCTCTCACGAGTTCCGCACGCCACTTACACTTCTACTTTCGCCCTTGGAAAAGCGAATGCAGCTTACAACCGCGCCACCTGAAGACAGAGAAGAGTTTGGTATTATGCACAGAAACGCATCGAGGTTGTTGAATCTGGTGAATCAGTTGTTGGATCTTTCGAAGATTGAGGCGGGCAGTCTTAAACTCAAAATTGTACATGGAAACATTAACGCTTTTATCAAATCGATATCCAGTCAGTTCTCGTCGATGGCCCAATCGAGAAAAATTCATTTTGAAGTCACTTCACTCGCTACGGTCGACGCCTGGTTTGATCCGGATAAATTGGAGAAGATAATTTCCAATCTGCTTTCGAATGCATTCAAGTTTACACCTTCCGGCGGGCGTATCAGCGTTACCGTATCAATCGACGACGGCCACGCGAAACTCGAAATATCCGATTCCGGAATGGGTATTCCTCCGGGCGAGGTTGAACGCATTTTTGATCGCTTTTATCAGGTCGATGATTCAAACCTGCGCGAGTTTGAAGGATCCGGCATAGGTTTGTCACTCGTGAAGGAGTTGGTTGAGCTTCATCACGGTACGATTAGCGTTACAAGTAAACCCGGACAGGGCAGTTGTTTTACCGTTCGGATTCCCTTAGGGCGGGAACATCTAAAGGATAGCGAAATTTCGGAATCGGCCGAAATTATCTCTGCCAATGTGTTGAAAGCCTCTGGCCAGTCAGCGCTATTGCCACAACCCACTACCAACGAAGAGATTCCAAAGTTGCTGATTGTTGAGGACAATGAAGATTTAAGAACCTATCTCCGTCTTTCCCTAAAAGACAAATACAGTCTTGTCGAGGCTTCGAATGGTCAGCAGGGCGTTGAACTTGCTATTCAGGAAATTCCTGATCTAATTCTCTCGGACTTAATGATGCCGAAAATGGACGGCCTTGAATTGTGCAGACAAATCAAGAGCAATGAAAAGACCAGTCACGTCCCTGTAATATTGTTGACGGCAAAAACGGATCAGGAGACGAGAATTGATGGACTGGTAACCGGTGCAGATGATTATCTTGCCAAGCCCTTTAGTTTGCCTGAACTGATCGCCAGAATCAATAATCTCATCGAGACCAGGAAAAAGCTAAGGAAACATTTTTCATCGGCGATCATTCTGAAGCCTTCCGACATCAGGGTAATTTCCCTTGACGATCGTTTTATTAAGAAGGTAATGGAAAGAATCGAAGTGCATCTTTCTGATTCTTCGTTCAGTGTTGAGGTATTAGCCGATGAGGTGGCTATGAGCACCATTCAGGTCTACCGTAAACTGAAGGCGATTACGGGGCAAACCCCGAACGACCTGATCAGAAATGTCCGACTTGAGCGGGCGGCTTCACTGCTGGACCAGCATGCGGGTAATGTTGCTGATGTTGCTTACATGGTGGGTTTCAATAATCTCTCCTATTTCGCCAAATGTTTCAAGGACAAATTTCATCAGAAGCCATCGGAATATTTAAAAAAGAAAACGGTCGTTTGAGCGGAGGTGAATGCTTGATCTGCAACATTACTTACTTCGATTCTTCTCCATTTCATCCCACAACTCCTTCGGGATGTGTTCAAGGTGACTGAACTCTCCTCCATTCCTCAGCCACTCACCACCATCGATCGTAATGACTTCTCCGTTGATGTAGCCGGAATAGTCCGACAAAAGATACGCCGCCAGATTTGCAAGCTCCTGATGTTCTCCGACCCTCTTTAAAGGTACGCGATCAGCGGGGTCGAATTTTTTAACTAGATCGCCAGGCAACAACCTGCTCCACGCCCCCTCGGTTGGGAAGGGACCTGGTGCTATCGCGTTACTTCTGATCTTGTACTTTGCCCATTCGACTGCCAGCGAGCGCGTCAATGCAAGCACACCTGCCTTACCACATGCCGACGGAACTACATAGCCTGAACCTGTCCATGCATAAGTGGTCACGATATTCAGAAATACTCCTGGTTGTTTTTTTGCAATCCAATTTTTTCCCGCAGCCAGTGTGGTGTAGTAGGTGCCCTTCAAAACAATATCCACAACGATATCAAACGCACGGTGCGACAGGCGCTCGGTAGGACTAATAAAATTCCCAGCCGCATTGTTCAAGACCGCATCGACCTGTCCGAATTCTTTCTCCGTCGCCTTGATAACATTATCAACTTCCTCGTATTTACGAATGTCGCACGCTACGGCAAGTACCTTTCCGCCTGTTTCAGACATTAGTTCCGAAGCTGTTTTTTCCAGCACATCAAGCTTGCGGCTTGCTATCACAAGGTTTGCGCCTAATTCCAGGAAGTATTTTCCCATTGATCGCCCAAGACCAGTGCCGCCGCCGGTGACTAAGATTGTTTTGCCATTGAGGCTTCCAGGTGTGAGCATTCCTTGCATAGTTAGGGTGGTTAGGTTGGTTGTATTCTCAAATAGAGGTATAATGTATATGGTATAAAGGTATAAGGTATTGGTATAAAGTGAGGGTTTGACTGGTAGAAAATAAAAAAACAACCACTCCGGATATTTTTCTTTGATTTATGCTTAATTCGTAGAAACCGAACCAGTGAGAATACCTTAACCACTTTTGTTGCCATGCGAATAGTCTTACTTTCCCTCGTTCTTTGTGTGTGTTTATCCTGCGTGTCAAAAAAGAAATACGATGATCTTGTAGGTCAGAGGATCAGCACTGAGGCAAGTCTTGCTGAACGATCCGGTCAACTGGATCAAGC
>DASVBA010000305.1:0-7401 GCA_036376095.1 Chryseolinea sp. | reverse complement strand
GATTGGCAATTGGGATAAAGCGCATCAACACATCATAGAGGAAAAATGCCAGCCAGACACTCTCGCCTTTACCATGAATTCCAACCATGTTCATTCCATCATTCCAATCACCTGACCCAATCAAAGGCAGGCCATGCTTTCCAAACCGTAGTCCATGCTGTATCGACTGTTTGCAGTGATTATATAAGCTTGCCTTTTTCTCAGAGGTGAAGGGCAGATCGTAATACGATTCCTCCATCGCGTTCAATTGGCGACCTTCGATAAAAGGAACAACTTCATTTAATATGTCTTTATCACCGGTGGTCGCCACGTAACGGCAAGTAGCAAACGGCAGCCACAGATAGTCGTCGGAACACAGAGTTCTCACACCGCGACCGCCGGGAGGGTGCCACCAATGTTGTACGTCACCCTCTTTGAACTGGCGCGACGCAGCAAGTAAGATCTGCTCCCGCGCCATTCCTGAATCCACATGAAGAAGTGCAAGCACATCCTGCAATTGGTCGCGAAAACCAAATGCACCGCCCGATTGATAAAAACCTGTACGTCCCCAAACGCGGCATGAGATGACTTGATATAGCAGCCAGCCATTCGTGAGAATATTCAACGCATTGTCCGGTGTATCGATCTGGACCGTGCCGAGCTTGTGTTGCCAGTAGCTTTTTACCTTCTCTAATGATCTCGCTGCAGCCTTGCTGCCCCGGAAATGTCGTATCACATCTTCAGCCTCGTACCGGTCTTTACCGGCGCCCATCCTGAAGACTACTTCTCGCGTGGTACCGTGGGCCACCTCGAATGGTATCCTGATGGCAGTGCACGGATCAAATCCGGCTCCCGACTTGCCAGATAACTTGGCACGCTTCATTGCATCCGGGTGTTGGAGTGTTCCATTTCTACCAATGAACTCGGTACGATCGCAGGTGAATTCATACTGCGGATCATCGACATCGATGAAGGCGACGCGATTAGGGAAATCAGTGTTGTAGGAATTTTTTGCGATTATCCCACCCGTTGATGAGTTTAATTCGGTAACGATGTGCGAGGCTGATTTGGATCGAAGGTCAGCAAGCGCCCACTCCACATAACCGGTTACCGACAGTTTTCGCGAACGTCCAGAGGTGTTGTTGATTTTAAAAGATACAAACTTGATCGGCGAATCAAGATCGACGAATACAGTAACTTCTATATGCATTCCATCCTGGATATGTTGGAACTGTGTATAGCCGAAACCATGCCTCGTTACATAGGGTATCTTGCCTCTTCCTGGATTTGGCATTGCCGACCAGTACTGCCCGCTAATCTCATCACGGATAAAATAAGCCTCACCAGTACGATCAGTAACAGGATCGTTGTTCCAGGGCGTCAATCGATAACCGTACGCATTCTCGGCCCACGTGTAACAGATCCCACTTTCTGTTACCAGAGTTCCGAAATTTTTGTTCGCGATGACATTTGTCCAGGGTAAAGGCGTGGGGTTCTCGTTCTGACAGTTGATTACATATTCACTGCCGTCTTCGGAAAATCCTCCAATACCGTTGTAGAATTGAAGATTCTCAACTGGCGCAATTGCACCAGCCACAGGTGGATGAGATTGCGTTGGTACAACGTAGGGGATAGCCGCCTTGGTTGAGATGCGCCGGTTGATTTGGTCCTCAAGCGTTCCGCGTGTATCCGTAATTATAACTCTTGCAACTGCCTTGAGCAAGATCAGATCTTCTGCTGAGACCTGATCTACGGGCCTTACAAATATTCTTCCTTGTTTGTCTCCGGCAGTTATACCGATACCAGCAGCGATCAAACCTTGAATCTGCTCCTGAAGAACCTGACGGTAGCCGCTTGGATCTTCATTCAGAATAACAAGATCCACCGCAAGACCTTTCAGATGCCAGTACGCCTGAGCCTGAATCATTTGTTTTACAAGAGAGATGTTTGCGTTATCTGACACTTCCAGTAAAACGATCGGCAGGTCGCCGGATATTGAATAGCTCCAAAGTGCGGATTGCCCTCGTTGATTCTTGATGAGGATCGGAGCATTCGCGCGGAGTGACGGATTTGTGTATATCACTGAACTTGCAAGGCGACCATATATTTCCGCATCCTCTTCGGAGGCATTGATCTGTCTTAGCACGACCTGGCTATGCGTCCACGAAAGTTCGAACGCGCGGTCACGCATGTGCCGATCCTGGTACCTGTCGATGAGATATTGTGATTCGTCCCGGGTTGTCCCTACCCCGGTGATAAGGTCCACGATAGCCGTTTCACCTTCATCAATGGTGATCCTGTACTGAATTGCCGCAATCGGGTCCAGCACGGGACCCTCAGAACCTGAGAGTGGCTTGCTGCTAGACATCACCAAAGGATGAACCTGGTCTCTGCCGCGACCAATGAATTTGTATCGGTCGGTCTCATAGGAGATGGCTCGTTCACCTTTGCTTCGAACCTTCATCATGTGAAACATCCACGGAGGCGTTTCTTCTTTTGATCTTGGCCGCCTGGTGCAAAGGATCGCGTGGTGGCCTGTTAGTATCTCGGTCTGCACAAACAAATTGCTGAACGCCGGATGCAGTGAATCAGCCATCGGATGAGCCATGACTACCTCAGAATAACTGGTTAGTTCAAGGCTTCTCTTTCGTTTTGACCGATTCGTAAGATGAATTCGTCTTATTTCGATGTCATCTTCGGGAGACACAATTACCTCCGTGTAAGATTCTATTTGTTCATCCTGGCGACGAAACTCGACCCGACCTTGTGAGAACACAGCCGTATATGACTCCGGCTCTTTTAGAGTTGGCTGATGCGTATTCGACCAGAATACTTTTGAATCCAGGTCACGGATATAACAAAAACTTCCCCAAGGATCAGATGTGCTGTCCTCGCGCCATCGGGTAACCGCAGAGTCCTTCCAACGACTATAACCAGCTCCCGCATTCGTCAGCATTACGTGGTACCTTCCATTTGAAAGAAGCTGCACCTCCGGCGTTGGCGTGTCCGGAGTATGGATAACCCTGATCTGTGCATGGGATGACACCGGCGTGATATCTTCCATTTCAGTCGAGGCGGTGTAATATCCGGTAGACTTTGGAACCTGCTCCTGTAACAGCAATAGCGCGGTCTGAAACTGGACATCCGTCTCAAACCTCTTTTGCATCGGCTTATCGAGTAACAAACTTGAAATTGCGAGCAGGCTCATTCCCTGGTGATGAGCCATGAATGACTGGATCACGACTCGCGTGTGGCCGCGGGGTAACCTTGTCGGTGTATAATCGATTGCCTCGTAGAATCCATACTTTCCTTCAAAGCCCTCGGCGATCAACTTCTCGAGGTTAGCATAAGAGGCCGGAAGGTCGACCATAAGTGCAAGCACTGTTGCATACGGCGCCACCACCAGGTCCAGCCCGAGCCCTCGTTTAAATCCAAGGCCCGGGATTCCAAATGCACGGTATTGATAGGTGAGACTGGTGTCAACGATATTGTAGCAAGATTCCGAGATTCCCCACGGAACTCCTTGCTGATGACCATATTCTATTTGCTTTTTAACGGTACCCTTATACGTTTCGTCCAGCAAAGTATTTTCATACGTGGGCATGACAAGCAATGGCATAAGATATTCGAACATTGATCCACTCCAAGACAGGAGGACAGGAATATTTTCAGCATTTGTTAATCTTCTTCCCAAGGCGAACCAACTCTCCTGCGGTAGCTTACTCTGGGCAATAGCAACAAACGTACTTAATCGGGCTTCCGATGCCAGTAAGTCGTAAAAACTAGTGTCACGATGATTGGCTTCTACATTAAATCCTATCGATAGCAAATGCTGCGCCTTGTCGTAAAGGAATGCGTATTCCATGTCAGCAAATTCAAAGCACTGCTCGGCCAATTTCTGAATTAGTGTCATACGTTCACGGGCACGAGTGGCGGCCATTCCCAGTGCGTTTTCGAGTGACGCTATCCAGTTGCTTTCATTATCGGAAAATGGATCTCCGGCAAAAGTGTCGCGTTGTTGAGCGATCGACCTGTCGATTGCGGTTAGTTGTGCAAGCGTAGGTATTTCGGAGATCTGTACTTCTATAGCTTTTAGCTTTTCGGGTGCAGGTGGAAGGTCCAACCACGGCACAAGATGTTCTATCTCCTCCAGAACAGAACTGACTTGCTGCTGGATGCAGGAGCCCCAACGAAAGGTTTCTGTTATTGGATCGCTTTGAAGGGTCGATAAGATCTGTGACCACCTTTCCGAAGTCTCTTGCAAGAACTTCCTTAGTCCTTTAAGATTGCGTTCAAATTCAATACTTCCAGTAACGAACCATGTGGCAAAATTTTGAATGTCCGGATGTTTTTTACGATCGGTCTTAAGCACTATTCGTAGTGTATCATTGATCCCATCAATTACCCTTGACGAAAGGATCTGCTCCTGTGCCAGTGAAACAAGCCCTTGTCTTAAGGTCAGCAGGTGACCCGCCAGATTTCCGCTGTCGACGGTGGATATGTATTTGGGGTTCAAAATTCTGAGCGTCGTTGTGTCGTACCAGTTGTAGAAGTGTCCCCGGTGGCGCTCAAGCTTTTCCATGGAATCCAATGTGTACCCGGTCCTTTCGAGTAGTCTGCCCGTTGTGATAAATCCAAAATCGTATGCTGTTAAATTTGCCAGCAAAGACAATCCGATGTTCGTAGGAGACGTTCTGTGAGCTACTACGGCAATAGGATATTGCTGCAGATTATCGGGCGGCAGCCAGTTATCTTCCTGTCCGACGAGATCTTCGAAAAATGCCCACGTCTTTCGGGCAAGTTCTCTCAGATAATTTCTCTGCTCTTGGGAGACTTTGACCTTCGACGGACGAGTTGGCCGGCTGAGCCAATATACCCACGCAGGTGCAAGCGTCCAGAGGAAAAACACAGGCAATGCAAACACCAGCATTTGTGGCCTATCGAGAAGGCAATATCCGACCAGCAGCAGGACGGAGAACGGAGCAAACCACATTGTCACGTAGGTGTCGAAAAGCGTCTCTTTGGTATTTCTGACCTGGCTTGAGGGATTCCACTCTAAAAGTTTTCTTCGCGAGATGTACATACGCCATAACGTCCTGGATATAGCGTTTAAGTTAACGTACGCTTCATAAGGGAGGCACGCAAATGAGAAAAGCGCCTGCGTTACGTTTCTGTAGGTGAGTTGAACCGCATTATTAAAGTGTTGAGAGTTGCTTACTTCGGGTGGTTTTTGTGTTGCACTCCATCCTGAAACGAAAAGTGGTGGTAGCAGGATCATGCCTATTATCGTTAACACCCACATCCATCCGTCGGGCAGCACCGTAAATGAAAGGGCGAGTAGTATGAACATGCCGATTGGAACGAGGCTGCGTCGAAGGTTGTCAAAGATCTTCCAGCGTGATAAGGTTGAAATTGGATTTTTGTGAAGCCTTCGGTCTGCTTCCGGAATGAAAGGAAGGAACCAGTTACCTATCTGCCAATCGCCGCGCACCCAACGATGCCGCCTTGCTATATCCGCGCTATAACGGGATGGATACTCTTCGTAGAATTGGATGTCACTTGCAAACCCGCAACGGACGTACGAGCCTTCAAGCAGGTCGTGACTTAGTATACGGTTTTCTGGAAATCTGTTGTTCAATGTCCGTTCAAAGGCATCGACGTCGTAAATACCTTTTCCTATGAAAGATCCTTCGTGAAATACGTCCTGGTACACGTCAGACGTTACCCGGGTATAGGGATCAATGCCGGAGTCGTTCTCATGCATCCGCATATATTGTGAGAGGGTTGCACCGTGGAGGCTGATAGCAATTCTTGGCTGGATAATGCCGTATCCTTCTCTTACAATCTTTCTCTTCGTTTCAACAACGGGGTGGTTAAGCGGATGAGCCATAAGGCCCGAAAGCTTTTGGGCTGATTCCCTTGGAAGTTGAGTGTCTGCGTCTAGTGTAATGACATATTTTACCGTTCGAAACAGCCCCGGTTCGCCTACGATCACGGAAAAGTTTGATTCATCCATTCCGCGAAGAACCCGGTTCAATTCTCCCAGTTTCCCTCTCTTACGTTCATAACCCATCCATAATTTCTCTTTAGGATTCCATTTTCGCGGTCGATGGAACAAGAAGAAAGTATCGTTTCTTAACCTTCCGTACTTTTGGTTAAGACCTTCAATTCCATGGGTTACCAATTGCAGTAGTTCGTCGTCGTCGGGGAGAGTTTCCTCTGTTGCATCTTTGAAATCTGTAAGCAGGGAGAAAAAGAGATTTGAATCCCGGTTGGATAAGAAGCGAACTTCGAGATCGTCGATGATCCTTTGCACCTGCGCCTTGCTCTCAAGCATCGTAGGCACTGCAACCAATGTCCTGAACTCAATAGGGATGCCCGACGAAAAATCCATTTTTGGAAGAGGTTCTGGTTTCACTAATAGTGTAGCCAGCCAGTTGGTAACTGCAAGGGCAAAGTGGCTTGCTGCGAGGATGGATAGTATTGCTATCGCGATCAATGCTTTTGATCCAAGGCCTGCTTCATACGCTTTCAGGGTAAGGCCGGCTCCAAGGCAAAGTGCCAGAAGTAATGCAGCCAGCGTATAAATCTTTCCGGAGTGTCTTGCGAAAAATCGTTTCAGCGCATAAGAAAAAGATGGCTTCAGATGGGCATGTTTTTCCAGGGTCTTCAGTCCGGAACCGATGAGATAGTAGCCGACATGCGATTTTCTCTTCTCGGCGGGAAATTCCGAAGCGCATTTTCTGGCCAGAAGTAAGGCGGCCTTCGCAATTTCAACCTCGGATTTCCTGCTATTTTTCGCGATCTGTTCAACCGCATGTCGGTAGATGTCGCGCGTGTAGAAATCCATTCCGCCGTATATGCCCCGGTAATCTTCGCGCAGTATCTGCTCGATCGCGCTCATCGATTCCACGAATTCACGCCAATCCATTTTGGCAAGGAACCTCAGACTGTTGATGCTGTTACTCATCGAGAGCTGGTCGGCCGCTTGTTTCTGATTTTCAGCAAGCACCATCAGATTTATCGTCATCGAACCATCTGCAAGATGTTGTTCCATCCAGGTCAAAGGAAGAGCAAGGTCAAGGCCTTTCCATTGGAGCTTTCTTGTGAATTCGGCCACAAACGCGCTAACCATCGGCGGGTTTGATCGTGCCATGTCGGCTATGACCAGTACAAGGTCTTTCGGATTTTCTTCCGCAGTTTGAATTACTTTGTCACCCCATTCGGCGGCCAGCTCCGCATCGTTTCTGTCAACGGCGATGCGTGCGGCGACCCTGCTTAGGTTCTCCAGGAGAGCAAGGCGCAACATTATTGGAATCGCCCATAGTTCACCAATGGTGAGATGGCTGACTTTTTGATAGGCCGAAATGAATTTGCTAAGGCTGGTCAAATCGACACGTCCGTCGCTATGTGATATTATCT
>DASVBA010000654.1:0-6247 GCA_036376095.1 Chryseolinea sp. | reverse complement strand
TGGGACTTCACCCATTGTCCTGACTTGGCCCAAACAGTAGCTGTGATTTGCGCTGCGAAGGGAATTAACGCAAAGTTTACCGGCCTTGAGAGTCTTCGTATTAAAGAAACCGATCGTATCGCAGCGCTTCAAAATGAGCTTCGGAAAATTGGCGCCGATCTGATTGAGCATGACAGCACACGGTGGTCGGTGAGTCCAACTTCTAAATTGCCCGCGGCGGCTTCGTTCCAAACCTACAAAGACCATCGAATGGCGATGGCATTCGCACCGCTTTCAACCTTGATGGATGTTCAGATTGAAAATCGTGACGTGGTAAAAAAATCCTATCCTAATTTTTGGAACGACATCGAATCATTCGGAGTTCCTGTCCTTAAAGGTTCAGCCGGTTAAAATATTCAGCGGCCTTTAGAAGCCTGCTTCCGTACCAGGAAAACATCTCACCATCGACGAAAACAATCTGAGAAGATGGGCTTATCGCTTTCAGTTCTTCCATATGCTTTTCACGAAAAGGATATGGTTCTGATGAAAGGAAGATCAGGTGTGGCTTGAGAGCAGCAATCTGCTCTGCCGACAATTCGGGGTATCTTGAAAAATCTGCCAATACATTTTTCAGGTTCAGCGTGGTGAGCATCGAGTCTATGAATGTTTCCCTTCCTGCCGCCATCCATGGTTCCTTCCAGATCAGATAGAGCACGGACTGAGCAGAATTCTTTTTAAGGGCGCTGATGCGCGATGCAATCTCTTCAGTGATCTGGCTTGCTTTATGTTCTTTGCCGGTCATTGCACCAAGCGAGTTGATCATCGTATATGCATCATGCAACGTCACGATATTGCTTAGCCAAACGGGATATTTTTGTTTCAACCGCTTTATCCCTTCGAAATAATTTTCTTCTTTATTCCCTATGATAAGATCTGGTTTGAGTGCATCGATGGTGTCAAATTGGAAATTCTTTGTTCCTCCAATAATAGTTTTGGTTCGGCGCCAGCCTGAAGGGTGCACGCAAAATCTCGTTATTCCAACGATTTGTTGTTCGAGTCCAAGGTCAGCAAGAAGCTCGGTCTGCGATGGAACCAAAGAGATGATTCTTTTCGGAGGATATTGGTAAGTGACTTCGTTGCCAAGTTGATCGAAAAATGACCGGATCGTCATCTTCAAAAATAAGGTGGGAAAATTGAAAGAAAAAAACGTACAGAGCGCACAAAGAAAAGACCCTCTCTGTAAAAACTCTGCGGCCCTGCACGTATATCTTCAAAGTACTCTAAAGAGCACTGCTATTGTGTTTCAAAAAAACGCACAGAGCGCATAGAGAAAAGACCCTCTCTGTAAAAACTCTACGACCCCGTGCGTATATCCTAGTCAACCTCGATTGGTTGATGGAGCTGATTGGGAATACGTATGAAGAAGGTGGTTCCTTTGCCGTGTCTTGACTTCACCTTGATCATTCCCTTCAATCGCTCGATTGTATCTTTAACTATAAATAAACCAAGTCCTGTTCCCTGTGATTGATCTGTCGCCCTAAAAAACAGATCAAAAATTTTATCCTGAAACTCCGGCTCGATTCCGATTCCGTTGTCTTCTATGCTTAGGTCACAGAACTCCTCCGTGACGTGCGCTGCAATTTTGATAAATGGATTTTGCTTTTGCAAGTCCTGATATTTGATCGCGTTCGAAAAAATATTCGTTATTATCGTCTTTACCCTGATAGGATCCGAGTACCACTCAATCGAATTGTCAACTTCAAAGAGGACGTCAATTTTATCCCCGTGCGCGAGATTCTTTAGATTTTCCTGTTCTTCCTTCAGCAGCGCTCCCAGATCGATCTTGTCGCGCTGTAAGGCCAACTTTTCATTGCGGAAAAAATTGTTCATCTCGTCGATGTACGAATCCAATTTCACCAATGTCTTTTTTATCAGGCCGATGTATTGGTCCTTTGCTTCCAAGGGCGCGTCTTCAGCAATTTTCACCAGGCCCAGCGCCGACATTAATGGAGCTTTCAGGTCGTGTGTTGTTTTATAAATTACCTGGTCCAGGTGTTGATTAGAACGCACCAGGTCCTTTTCCTTCTTCTTCTTTTGCGTTATATCGTGAAGCTTCAGGACCAGTCCCTGTACCTTATAATGATTTAGCAAATTTGATACATACACGTCGAAGTAAACCTTGTCGTGTTCTCCCCTGTTTACCGAAATCTCGTCAACAAAGGGATATGACGCCTCTTGCAGACAATCTTTCCAGGGTTGTACCTTCTCCCGTTTTACGAAATCGAAAATATTTCTTCCGACAACAGCGACAGGTTCAATTCCAAAAACATCGACAACAGACGAAGAAATATAGCGAACCCGGTATTCCCGGTCCGTCACAATAACTATGTCATTTGAATTTTCTACTAATTCCTGGAACATTTCACTCTCCATACTCCGCTTTCCTCGCCCCATCCCGATAGCCGTCGGGAGGGTTTCCGTTATTAGAAAAATCCTCTTTTTATTTTATATCAAAATCGCCATGCTACTCAATTGGGTCGATACCTTGAGGTTCGATCCTGTTACCGTAGCCTGGTTTAATTCAAACTTCAGCTTACCATCAATCACTTTAAAATTGATGCAGCTTCCTTTTTGTCCCATTCCATTACCATCTGTAACTGTAAGGACAGATTTACCGGTGACGCTGGTTTTTATGATATCAAAATCCTTATTCTTCGATTTGCCAACATAAACAACCTGGCAACTCTCTGCTTCGCCAGCGGCGCTCAGTTTCTTGATAACATACTTTTTAGTCCCTTTAGCCTTTCCATCGTACCAGGTCTTGAGCGTGTTGAAGACGTTCTCGTCTCCGATCACACCCACGACGAAATCGCCTGGTTCGGACTCATTTGGCCATTGAACATACTTTATAAAGTTGTACAACATGGCCGCATGAAGTTCATGTGTTGGCCTCTCCTGGGCAGTAGCCGCAGCTACCATTGTTCCCAGCAGCACTGATAAAAATAGTTTTTTCATAGATTAAAAATTAGGGGCTTAAAAACTAAACTAATCTACTACTCAGGAAAAAACCCCACCCCGACAAGTCGGGGCAAGGCCTTCAAACAACCCATTAGATCAATATCGCCATAGAGGATAGTGCTCCAGAAACCTTAAGGTTCGAAGCTTCAATAGCCTTCTGGTTCAACTCAAACTTGAGTTTGTTATCGACCATTTTAAAGTTGATTGCGCTACCCTTCTCTCCTAAACCACTCTTGTCTGTTATAACAAGCGTTCCCTTGCCTTTCACTTTATTATTTGCAATTTCAAATTCACTGCTTTTTGATTTGTCTATGTACAACACGTGACAATCCGTTACTTCAGATGCATTATTAAACCTCTTTATAACATAAGTCTTTGATCCGCGGGGTTTGCCACCGTACCACCCGTTAAGTGTGTTAAAGATGTCGTTGTTTCCTACTACACCAATCACGAACTCGCCAGCTCCAGCGTGGTCAGGCCATTGAACATATTTGGTAAAATTGTAGACCATCATGGAGTAAACTTCCTGCACTGATCTTTCTTGAGCAAAACTGCTGCCACTTGCCAGAAGCGCTGCAACTGTGAGTGCTTTAAACATTTTCATAAATCTGATAATTCTTGGTTTGTTTGTCTGGTACAAAAATAGGCCCCCCCTGCAACGCGGAAGAGCCTATTAATAGCCTAATCTTATTGATGTAAGGTTTTGACCCAGGAATCACCGAATGTACCTGAAATCGTGCCCTGCCTTGAGCTGGAGCAGGAATTCGTAGATAAGATTTATGACGTTTTCTACATCTTCTTTGTGAACCATCTCGACGGTTGTGTGCATGTATTTCAACGGCAACGATATCAACGCCGAAGCAACCCCTTCCGCCGAGTAGGCAAAAGAATCGGTATCAGTTCCTGTAGACCTCGACACGGCCTGACGCTGGAACGGAATTTTCCTATTTTGGGCCGTCTCAAGTACCATTTTGAGAACGTTATTCTGTACGGCTGGACCATAGCAAAGAACCGGACCCGCGCCTGCTTTCAGATTGCCGCTCTCCTTCTTGTTGTACATCGGCGACTGCGTATCATGCGTGACGTCTGTGCATATTGCAACGTCAGGCTTTATCCGGCGCGAAATCATTTCAGCTCCGCGCAGTCCAATCTCCTCCTGAACTGCATTCACTATATAAAGACCAAACGGAAGTTTCTTCTTAAGTTCAAACAACTTCCTGGCAACTTCGGCAATCATGAATCCGCCCATTCGGTTATCCAGTGCACGTCCAACGATCCATCTTTTATTCAATTCCGTCAGCTCATCGGCAAAGGTTATCACGCAGCCAACATGAACGCCCATCGCTTCAACCTCCTTTTTTGATTCTGCCCCAACGTCAATAAAAATGTTCTTGAGTGACGGTGCCTCTTCCTTCGCTGCGTCCCGGACGTGAATAGCAGGCCATCCGAATACACCCTTCACAATCCCTTTGTCGGTCTTGATATTTACCCGCATCGACGGGGCAATCTGGTGATCCGACCCGCCATTGCGTCGCACGTAGATGTAACCGTCATCCGTGATGTAGTTGACAAACCATGATATCTCGTCGGCGTGTGCTTCTATCACTACTTTGTAAGCTGCCTTTGGATTGATTACTCCTACGACAGTTCCATATACGTCAACGATATGGCTATTGATGTAAGGTTTAATGTAGTCCAACCAGATTTGCTGGCCAGGAGTTTCAAAGCCGGTCGGCGATGCATTGTTAAGATAGGCATAGAGAAAGTCTTTGCTTTTTTTATCCATAGACTTGATTTGTTAATCGTTATAAGGGAATGTTACCGTGTTTTTTGCGCGGCAATTTAGCGACTTTATTTTCCAGCATACTAAAGGCACGGATAAGTTTCTCGCGGGTCTGGTCCGGAAAGATCACCTCATCGATATAGCCACGATGCGCTGCCCGGTATGGATTCGCAAACTTCTTTGTATACTCCTCGACTTTTTCGTTCAGCTTTGCCTCGGGTTCTGAGGCTTCTGATATTTCCTTTTTAAATATTATTTCAGCGGCGCCCTTCGCACCCATCACTGCTATTTCGGCCGTGGGCCATGCATAATTTAGGTCTGCTCCAATGTGCTTTGAATTCATCACGTCGTATGCACCTCCGTAAGCTTTCCGCGTTATGACTGTCACTCGCGGTACTGTCGCTTCAGAAAAAGCAAATAATAACTTCGCCCCATTGGTGATGATGGCATTCCACTCCTGATCGGTTCCGGGGAGAAATCCCGGAACGTCTTCAAACACGAGCAATGGTATATTAAAACAATCACAAAACCTGACAAACCGGGCTCCTTTAACACTGGAGTCAATATCAAGCACTCCAGCTAAGGATGCCGGCTGATTCCCAACGATTCCGATGCTTCTGCCCGCAAGTCTGGCAAAACCAACGACAATGTTTTCCGCAAAATTCTTATGAACCTCGAAAAAACTATTCTCGTCAGCCACTCCGTTGATAACCTCTCGCATATCATACGGCTGATTCGGATTTGCCGGAATAATATTATTAAGCGAGGGCCTGGACTCATCACCACCATTGTAGGCCGTTCGCGGGGCGTCGTCCTCGCAATTCTGCGGAATGTATCCCAACAGTTTTTTTATCTGACTGATACATTCAACTTCATTCGCGCAGGCAAAATGAGTTACGCCGCTTTTTGTACTGTGGGTTAAAGCGCCGCCCAACTCCTCAGCTGTAACATTTTCATGCGTCACGGTCTTAACAACATTAGGACCGGTGACAAACATGAACGAAGTATTCTCAACCATAAAGATAAAGTCGGTTATGGCGGGAGAATATACAGCGCCGCCTGCACACGGACCCATAACAGCGGAAATTTGGGGCACCACACCTGATGCAAGCGTATTGCGGTAGAAAATGTCTGCGTACCCGCCAAGGGAGACCACACCTTCCTGGATCCGTGCCCCGCCGGAATCGTTCAACCCAATAAGGGGCGCTCCATTCTGCATCGCGAGGTCCATGATCTTGACGATCTTTTCCGCGTGCGTTTCGGAAAGTGATCCTCCGAAAACCGTAAAGTCCTGCGAAAAAATATATACCAATCTTCCATTAACGGTGCCGAACCCTGTGATCACACCGTCACCCAGATAGTATTCTTTTTCAAGACCAAAGTCCTTGCTCCTGTGCATTACAAACTTTCCCAATTCCTCAAAAGACCCCTCATCCATGAGAAGCATTACTCTTTCTCTCGCCGTCA
>DASVBA010000645.1:0-4345 GCA_036376095.1 Chryseolinea sp. | reverse complement strand
GACGATTTCTTTGACACCGGCCCTTCTAAGGTTATGCCCAGGTCTGTGGCGCCTACTATACCATTAGCTATCCACTTATCGTTGCGGCCCTCTTTGAGCCGAAAGTCGAACACAGAACTCATTGTATTGCCGCGATTCGAGGGGAATGCGCCGCTATAAAAGTTCACCTCACTCAGGAGGTCTACGTTGATGATGCCCACGGGACCGCCTGATGAACCTTGTGTCTGAAAGTGGTTGATGACCGGGATTTGAATTCCGTCAAGGTAAAAAGTGTTTTCGCTGGGTGCGCCACCGCGGATGATTATGTCGTTGCGGAAAGAAGGGGTTGACGCTACGCCCGGCAACGACCGCACAACCTTGGAAATGTCGCGATTGCCACCAGGGGTTCGCTTGATTTCTGACGGTCCGATACTTCGAAGCGAAAGCGGTGATTCGTCGGATTTATAGAACCGGTTGGATGCTACGACTTCAATCGTTTCTAAGGTGGTTGCCTCCTCCTCAAGTGCGGCCTCAATAACAGCCGGTCGCGAGGATGTCACTTGCACTTCAAATACGATGAAAGGCTTGAAACCTACGAAAGAAACCTGAAGATTATAAAGACCTGGGGCCAGATCGCGGATCTCGAAGTAGCCGGACACATCTGCAACAACCCCGATAGTTGTCCCCTGTATAGCGACATTGGCAAACTCTATAGGTTGATTGTTGATCTTATTAAAAACCTTTCCCTTTATCACGCCTTGCTGTCCGAGAACCGCGCCAGAGATCGAAAAGAACAATAAAAAGAAAATTACCCTTACCCTAAGAAACATAACAACCGCAAAATAAACAGCCCGAAAAATACGAATGTTGACGTTAGTCACCTTCTAACAAAAAGAACATGGATTTGTTTAACGATTTAACGTTTTGCAGCCTCGATGACGGTATCAGGATTGAACAAAACCTCATTTGGATTGAGCAATGGACGCATTTTGCTTTTTTGAATTAGTTTGATGCGGCTAAACGATTGGTGCCGGCTGCCCAATACAATTGCGCCTTGTATTTCTCATTTTCAGCCATAGATTTTAACCACTTCGATTGCGTCTGAATAAGCCGTTCCTGTTGCAGGTTTATTCTGAACAGATCGCTTTCACCTTGTTCCAGGTTGCTCAATTCTGCAGCAAGCAAGCGTTCAAATCCCGTTATCATGTCGCGCTGGCCAACGATGATCGACTGAAGGTTTACCAGTTCGTTGAACGTAGCCGTAAGATTGTTGATGATCTCGCGCTCCTTTTGAGATAGTTTTAGCCTGGCGTTTGTGATCTTCAATTGTGTTAGCGCCAGTTTTGCGCGCTCTTTCCTAAGGAAAAGCGGAAATGAAAAGTCTATCCCTAATTTGTAATTATTATTAAGAGTTAACGGCGCTATCCCTTCAGGATTAAGCGGCTGATTGATCGCATAGTAATTAAAGTTCAGTGTTGGTTTCAGGACTTCACGTGCCAGCCTTTTTTCAACTTCGAGCTGGCGTATTGACCCGTCCATTTTTTTCAGTTCGGGATGATTGGCCTTTGCCAGATCGCTAAGCTGGTTAAGTTCTTCTTTTGTCAGCACCTGCGTGTCCGGCTGAAGTACCGGCACCCACGATAGGTCCAATTGCAGTGGATGCCCGTCGTTGTCCCAGAGCATTGCCGATAACGTGACGCCGGCATTGGTCAAATCAAGAAAGGCCTGTTGTTTTTCGATACTTCGTTGTTGTCTGTTGATATGGGCCATAACGGTGTCTATAGCGGCAGCTTCACCAAACAAAAAATTGTTTTTTACCCGCTGAAAAATGTCATCTGCGATAACCGCACTGTTGGCCAGCAGACGGAAATTGTAGTAGGCATAGTACCAATCCCAATATTGTTTTGTCGCATCCAGCAGAAGTTTGTTGATAGTGGAGACTTGCTCGGCTTCCGTCATCTCCTTGAATATTTCGGCCTGACGTAAAGCAGTTCTTCGTTCATCCGTAATTAGTCCGCGCCCCAACGGTATGGATAAGCCTGCATAGAATTGTTGGTTGTAATAGGCGGGGTCAGTGTATCTTTCGGGATTCAGGTAGCTTCCCGTGTTGTGATCGATCCCGACGGATGGGTTCAATGGCACAATCGTTGGGATGCTCAGGTTGCCATTAAATATTGAGTAGTACTCTTTACCCTTGTATTTTTTTTGTACTAGTTCTGCTTCCAGCTTAGGATCAAAATTGCCTCTTGCAAGCCGGATCTCCTGTCGGGCCACTTCCGAAAGAAGCCATGCTTGTTTTGCGACGGGATGGTTTTTAAGAATGGATTCATAGAGCTCCTGGATAGTCAGTACCTGAGCAGTATCCGGTACGTTGAAAAGGGAATCCCTTTGCTGTGCAACAGCACCGATAACTGTAGTTGCAAAAAGCATCGTTAGCAACAGCAATCTCTCTTTCATGTTTGCTTACTTTGTTTTTGCCGGGCTTTGTGTTTCTTCGTCGGGAGCAGCGTACAAGCTTGGAGGGAAACCGTTGAGTTGTCGCCACAATTCGTACCACACAGGTACATCGTCCAACATCACCCATCCTTTTGTTCCTGAGCCTACCCGTAATTGCGCTGGCCATTGCTCATCCGTGTCGTCGGGTACTACTAATATTCTGAACTGGCCGGGTTTTGAATTGACATAGTCGATCACACGAACGATCCCGCCAAACGTACCTACCGAGGCGCTTGGCCATCCGCTGAATTGTATGGCAGGCCACCCGTCGAACTGGATCCTGACCTTGCGGCCCTTGCTGATGAGCGGGACGTCCATCGCCTGAACAAACATTTCAACGGCAAGGTCTGATGCTTCCGGCATGATAGTGCATATCGCTTCACCCTCGTTTATTGTTTCACCGATTCCTGCTTTCATCGCCTTAACAACGTATCCGTCCTGCGGCGCGCGGATTTGATATTTATCACTGCGTATTTGGGTATTTGCATATTCGTTCCGGGCCTTTGCGATCTCCGCTTCGCCCTCATACAATTCGGACTGGGTGCTACGAAGCTCCGATTCAGCTTTACTGATCTTATCTTCATATTCGGCGCGGACCCGTTTGAGTTCAAGCTCCATAGCCTGGTATTCGGCCTGATTGCTTTGAAAGCGATACTGAAAATCCTGGTATTTCGTCAGGGCAATGTTTCCATCCTCGTACAGTTTCTTATTTCGCTTAAGCTGATTTTCGGCGTTCTGATATATTATTTTTTGCGCTTCAAGTTTGCTCTTTGTTTGTTCAATTTTAAACTGCATGGTCTGCTGTAAAGCAGTAATTTGCCGGGTAAGCGCTGTTGCTTTTTCACTCTTATACCTTAGACTATTTTCCTTGGCAGTGATCTGCTGGCCCAACCGTTCCAGCAATTGTGGATCAAAATACTTTTCCTTGATTTCGACGATGCTGACAATTGTATCTCCCTTTCGTACAAAATCGCCTTCGCGAACGAACCAATTCTGAACGCGACCGCCAATGATTGCTTCAACCGACTGCGGCCTGTTCATGGGGCTTAATGCGGTAACATTTCCGGTGCCGCGGATATTTTGTTGCCAGGGAAGAAATAGCGTGAGTAGAAACAGAAATAGGATGATCACAAGGATCTTTGCCAGCACCCTGCTGCCACGACGGGCATGAAGGGTATCAAGTGTGTAAGACGTATAGAAATGTACGTCGTTAGTTTGATCGTGTGATACGTATCGCATAGTTAATCAAAGTATTTTGAAACGGTACCGTCTTTCATCAATGAGGCATAAGTACCATCAGCAACCAACTCTCCTTCATCAATGATGAGTACCCTGTCGCAGGATGCCATTACCAACGGATCATTGGAAACCGCTAACAGCGTCCAACTTGACTCAGGGTTTATGACGCATTTGATCAAGTCCAGTTTGTCGGATTTACTCAGGCCGGAAAAGAAATCATTCAACACGATAAGCGACGGTTTTTTTGCAAGGCATCGTCCCAGGATGATACGGTGAACCGTTGAGCTCGGAAGTCCCTTTCCTCCGCTTACAATGTGCGTGTGAAGTCCATTAGGTAATGCGTGGATAAAAGGCGTTAGTCCGACTTTATCCAGAACGGAAACTACCTCTTCCACTTTCGCGGATGCCTTGCCGATGGTTAGATTCTCATAGAACGATCCATCGAAGAGATCATCGGGAGAAATGTTCTTGGCAACCTTATCGCGCAGATGTGTTATGTCGAGGTCGCGGATTGAAAAATTATTGATAGCGACGCCGCCCGAAAAGTCTGAATACAGACCGCATATTATGTTAGTGAGCGTAGATTTTCCACTGCCACCTGGCCCGGAAATACATACGCGTTCGCCGGGAA
>DASVBA010000623.1:0-10259 GCA_036376095.1 Chryseolinea sp. | reverse complement strand
CCACTTTTTTCCTTCGACCCCAAAATCAATGCGGTTGATCAATAGGTTGCCCGCGAAAACCAGCTGAGAGTCTTCGCGGATATCTTTCAAAATCCTTGGGGTGTATGTCATGAGGAAAGTGACGGTCCGCGTGATGCCGTGTATGGTCAAGTCGCCTGTAATTTTCAGATGAGCCCCTTCTGCTCTTACGCCATGGCTGGTGAATTCCATAAAGGGATAGTTCTTTTGATCGAACCATTGATCGGACCTTAGATCACCGTCGCGCCACTCGTTGCCCGTGTCAATTGACCCAACATCAGCTCGAATGGATACCGATGTTTTGGAAACGTCCGTTTCGTTAAACCGTACCGCCCCACGGAAATCAGTAAACCTTCCCCTCACTTTTGCATAGCCCATGTATTGGACTTCAAATCCAAGGTAAGAATGCTCGGTTTCGATGGGAAAGATTTCGGAGATCTTAAATTCAGGTACCTGGGCTACGGATTCCAGCGTAACGCAAAGAAGAATCGTAATTGTCAGTGTTTGCATCATTGTCGATTTTTAATGCAAGCCTAGTTGTAATGGGATAAAAAGTCGACAATGCCGATAAGGATTGGCCGGATTTGAGATTATTTTTCTTCCATCAGTCGATTTTTCTTGAAGGCCAGCGGGGTCATGCCGGTGAATTTTTTGAAAGCGTTTGTAAAGGTTGTCTTATTGTTAAACCCTGCCTTGAAAGCAATTTCCAATAAGGTAAGCTCCCCTTCATTGATGATCAGCTTCTTTGCTTCCTCTACCCGTTGACGGTTGATAAAGTCAAAGAACGTTGAATTAAGATGCTCATTAAGCACTTGCGACAAGTGGTGCGATGGCATGCCGAGCATTTCAGCCAGTTGTTCTAGCCTCAATTCATTGTTCAGGTACGGCTTGTGTGCAGCAAGATAGCGTTCGAGCTCTTCGGCACGTTCCTTTCCTTCACTGGTTTTCAATGACGACTTCTTGTACTTGACAACTGCTGTAGGAGCTACGCGAAGCCATTGTACCCCTGCGAGGCGATAACTAACCAGATAGATCAAAACAGAAGAGGGAATCACGTACAGGTAGTCGAGGTCACGGTTGTATGATCTGGAAACGAAGAACAGGATCAAAAACACGGAGACCAGCGCGACGATCAGGAGCAAAAGGATGTTTAGCATTTTTAGCCACGCGATCTCCCGGGAGTTCATGGAGGAGTAGCTGCCCGCCAGATCCTTTTCATATTGCCTGATTGATAAGAAGGCGCCGATCAGATAAATAACAAGGTGGCCAAATTGAGCAACAAACACGGACGAGTAGACATACTGTAAGATCGAAACGCGGTCATTGAATGGGTCGAAGACGGAAAGCATCCCATAATTGACCTGTCGAAGACTTAGAAAATCAGCCGTAAGCAGTGGGATAATCCAAACAAACAGAAGAAACGGAAGCAGGTGGATTAAATGGCGACGAGCTAATCGAAATGATTTGTCGGTGATGGATTGCACATAAAAATAAAACAACGGTCCCAATGCCAGCCAGGATCCGTAACGTGTGCCGTAAAATGCATTGAAGGGGATATCATACGGTAGTCTTACTGAAAGAAATTCAGCCTGAAACCAGACAAGTACCAGTAGTATGAAGAAAAGAAAAAAGCTTTCCTGTGACGACCGTTTGTACCGCAGGATCAGTACTGAAATGATAAAAAATCCCTGAGCAAGGGTGATGAATAACAGAACTGATAAAAAGTCAACGGACAGTGACATATCGCTAACATATCGAATCCAACCGGACAATAAAAATCTCCGTTATCACCACACGTTAAGCCACAAATTGAATAGAGGAAATCTTGCTTTTTTACACTCAATTTTCTGCTTGCTTCGGGCAAACACCGACGCCGTGATTTTTGCTTTGGTTTGCTCTACGCTGAATAGACTGACCTTGCAGTCCTTGCCTCTTAGCTGATAGGTTCCCTGAGAATGTGTATTAAAATGGTCGTGGAGACCTTCCTTGACCACACTGGATATCAAAAGATCACAACCCAGTTCATTACACTTTCCTTGAATGCGAGACGCTGTATTGATCGCGTCTCCATGAAAAGCGATCGATTTCCGAAGTACGCCCACCTGAGTGCGGATAACCCTTCCGTGGTGAATACCAGCCTTGAATTCAGGGACAATTCCGTATTGATGACGGTAATGATATGACCGTTGACGAAGATTTTCTCGAAAGTTGAAATAATGCTGAACTGCTTTTTTCAAATTGGATTCTGATGTCTTCCAGGTGAAAACAGCTTCATCGCCGACATACTGATAGATTTCAGCATTGGATAATCTGGCCGCTTTGGTCATATCAAAAAAACAATCCTGCACGAGCATGCTGAATCTTCCTGGCCCCAACTTTTCTGCGTGAGTAGTCGAGGACTTCATATCAAGGAACATGAATATCCGGTCTTCCTCTACCCCATCAGTGTTGTGGGAGAATATCTGGCGCAGATCGTTTGTTTGTATCCAGGTGGCCGCAACTTTCAAAAGCTGAAGTAGCAACGTGATTATAAAAACGTATATCGCCGTAATTATAATATTACCTGTGATCAACTTCTTTGAAAACAACGCGATGCCAGCCTCTGTTGACCAGCCTGCCAACAGTGGGACAAGAATAATGGTTAACGTGACTCCCACCACCAGATTCATCAAAGACTTAGCCAGAACCCGATGGCCGATGCTTGCTTGTTTGAATAATTTGTCGAATTCTACGTCGAAGAATCCAATAATCAAGCCGTCGACCAAGCCACTGAAACCAATGACTGAAACCAACAGTCCCACATTCGTCTCAAGCTGAGGAAATAATGTATTCTCTATCCCCCAAAGTTTGATGGAGATAAATAGTGCTTTGGAGATGCACCACACGACCATACAAAAGGTAATCCACCGGCCGTGCTCTTTCAGATAGTTCATAGTGAGAGGGAGTTTAAATCTTTGAGTTGTTTAAAAACGGGATATGCCCGCTTGTTCGTTTATCTTTTGAAGTTCCCCTATTATCGGGATCTGCATATTTGTATCATTCTGCAAAGCCGTCTGCGCATAGACTTCAATCTGGAAAAGGGTGGCAGCCTGAAGGCCGCCAACCAGTTTTCTGAATTTTTTGAAGTATTGCCTGTTAAGCTTGTCTACTTTCGCGGTGTTTTCCATAAATCCTTCGGCAAGTTTTGCAGCCGTAGCATCGTCCAGGGACCTGTACCTGTCGGAGTACTCTTTCAAGAGGTAGAAACGCTCCTGCGAGATTGCCTTGCGATTCGCTTCGTATTCGTCATATAATCTCCAAAATGCCGAATTAGCCGGAGTGTCATCGATTTCCATATAGCTGCTGATCAAGACCCTTTTTGTTTTGGAAAACAATGCTTGAGCTATAGCCGCATCTTCACTGTACAGTTGTGCTGAAGAAGTATTTCGGATCAAAAGAAAAACAAGAGCCAAAAACATAACCCGGACCATTTGCCCATTAATGTTAAGATCATCATGGATGGTCGTCGTTGAGGCGTGTGGGCATGAAACTATTGGTGTCATTTTCTTATTTGGCGATTAAGGATTAAAGAATTGATTTATGAGTAGCTGGCACTGGGGCCAGCGCCACTTGTTTTTCAGTGCGAGACCATCTGCGTTCAACCTTGTCTTTGATAACATCCACTACATAGTATACCATAGGCACCACGAAGACTGTCAGCAACAGAGATGACAAAAGGCCACCGATCATTACGATCGCGAGTCCATTTTTCCACTCTGAACCAGCACCATCGGCCATTGCTATTGGCAGCATACCGATCACCATCGCGATGGTCGTCATCAGTATAGGTCTGAGCCGTGCGTTGCCTGCTTCAATGAGTGCGTCAAACGTTCCCAATCCCTCTGCCTTCTTTTGATTGGTGAAGTCTACGATGAGGATGCCGTTCTTCATAACCAGTCCGATCAGCATGATTATACCAAGCATGGTGAAAATGCTCAGTGTGCTCATGGCCAGGTTCAGTCCCAGGAACGCGCCGATAAGAGAAACAGGTACAGAAAATAACACCACAAACGGATACACATAGCTGTCATACAGAACTACCATGACGAGATAAACCAATATCAATGCGGCAGCCAAAGCCAGTCCCAAAGCCTGAAAGGACTCCACCTGTCTCTCGATATCTCCTATCCACCTCATCTCAACCGTCGTGGGCAGTGGACTCGCTTCCAGCGCTTTGGTTATATTGCTTGCAAGCTCTCCTGATGTTATTCCTAAGACATCGCTTTTTATCGTCACCGACGTGCGTCGATCTTTTCTTTCGAGCATTGAGGGCCCGCTGCTTTGCGACAAAGTAGCGAACTGGGAAAGCATGATCTGGTCACCTGAGTTATTTACAAAACTGATCTTCTCCACGTCCATTGGGTTGCCACGATCAAACTCATCCAGCCTTACATTGATGTCGTATTCATTGTTGCCAACTCGATACTTCGCATCGGTGTTTCCAGTGTATGCATTTTGAAGGGTACTGCCAACCTTTCCTACGCTCAAGCCCAGTTGAGACATTTTCTCACGATCCAGTGAAACGGTCAACTCCGGGTTGCCTTCTTCAACACTAACCGACACATTGTTGGCGCCAGGTTGTGACTTTATAAGCAACTCCAATTGTTTTGCTGCTTTCATCAGTTCGGTGTTGTCTTCGCTATTTAATACGATTTGTATCGGCTCATCAGACTGAGTTATACCAACCACTGTAGAATTCACTTCCAGCCCGGGATTTGTCGATTGAAGTTGTTCGCGGATATGAAGCATAATATCACCGGTGGAATGCTCTCTTTCAGTCTTGTCCACCAGCCCAACCGTGAGTTCTGACTTGTTCTCGCTTCCGATGGTAGCAATTACTCCTGAAGAGCTCGGGCCACCGATATTGGAAAATACGGTCTTGACTTCGGGTAATGAGAGCAGGTAGTTTTCGATGGCGAGGGAACGGATGTTATTTTCTGTAATAGTGGTGCTCTTGTCGTATTCGAGTTTCATCAATATCTGACCTCGATCGCCGGAAGCGACCATTTCCTGTCCAAGGATTCCCATTTTCATTACAAGGCCGGTCGCAACAAAAGCTGCGATGACAACCATAGTGGTGATGAGCTTGTGGTTAAGAGCCCATTTTAGTTGATTGCTGTACCATGCAGTGAGCCTTGTAAGAATACCTTCGAACGTAATAAGCGGTCTGTGAAACCAGTTTTTCGCATTTAAGTGCGTAACCTGTCCGAATCGCGATGCCAGCCACGGCGTAATTGTATAACAAACGAATAAGCTCATCAGTGTGGAGACCACAATAGTTACAGAATACTGTCTCAGTATCTCCCCGATAATGGTGTCGATTAAAGCTATCGGGAGGAATACAACTACGTCGACCATTGTAATCGCCAATGCCGAAAAACCAATCTCCTTTCGACCGTCAAGTGTCGCCTGGACTTTGTCTTTTCCCATATGAAGGTGGCGGTGTATGTTTTCGAGCACAACGATCGAATCATCGACGAGGATACCGATCACCAGCGACATGGCCAGAAGCGTCATCAGGTTTAACGAGTACCCGAACAGGTACATGGCAATAAAAGTGGAAAGCAGTGATGCTGGTATGGCTACTAACACTATGATCGAATCACGGATACTATGAAGGAAAAGCAGCATCACGGCAGCAACTAGAATTACTGCGATCATCAGATCGTGCGTAACGGCATCGGCTGCCTCGAGGGTGAAATCGGAAGTATCGTCTGCGATAATGATCTTGACTCCCTTGCCTTCGTACTTCTTTTCGATCGAAGCTATTTTGGCGTGTAGCTCCTGGCTGATCTTCACAGCGTTGGCATTGCTTTGCTTTTTTATGCTAATGCTTATACCCTCTTGCCCGTTAAATCGACTGATTGAAGTTTGATCTTGCGCACCGTCGAGCACTTCCGCAACATCTGCCACTCGCACCGGACTTCCACCTGCTGTTGAGATAATTAGGTTTTCAATCTGCTCCATCGAGGAGAACTTTCCAGCCAGCCGTACCGTGATCTGGTCGTTGCGGTCTTTTACTTTTCCGGTTGGGAAATCGAGATTCGCCTGGTTGATCGCATCTGTTACTTGAGATAAAGAAAGTTGATAGAACGCAAGTTTATCCTTATCGACATTTACTTTTATTTCACGCTTTTGTCCGCCAAGTAATCTTGTTTCGCCGATACCTTCGATTTGTTGGATCTGAGGTAATATCTCGTTCTCAACAAGGTCGTAAGATTCACGGGCTCCCATCTTGGACACTATGGTAAGGTCGATGATTGGCCTGTCGCTGGGCGATACTTTCGAGATTGAGGGCGACTCAACATCTTCGGGAAGTGTATTCAGGATGTTGTTGATCTTGCGTTGTGCTTCCTGCTCTTTGGATTCGATATCTGTCCCGATGCTAAATTCCACAGTCAGGACTGACACTCCTTCGTAGGATTGAGCGAGTACACTCTTTACACGATCAAGGCCCGACACTACATCTTCAATCTTTTTTGTCACCGATTGCTCCACTTCCACTGGCGATGCGCCGGGATAATCAGTCGTAATAACCAGCGTCGGCACTTCCATGGGTGGAAGGAGCTCGTAACGCAACGTTGTATAACAGTATGCTCCGCCGAGCATCAGAATTGCGAATATCACAATGATGACTGATGGTCTCTTTATTGAAATTTCGGTCAAGTTCATGGGATGGTCTTTTTTTGAGTTAAAGAATTATTTGTTTGCGATCGTCACATTCGATCCATTTGCCAGGTTGATATGCCCACTGGTTACTACTATATCGCCGTCTTCTAAGCCGGACAAAACTTCAATAGATTCATTGTTGGAGCGGCCAGTCTGAATGTTCGTTAGAATTGCCTTGTCATCTTGAATCACAAATACCTGCGGGTTTTTTGCCGATCCGAGCAGGGCCATCCTTGGTATTATGAGAGCGTCCTTACTTAGATCTTTGTTCATGATAACAGTTCCGTACATTCCTGCTTTCAAAGGATTCGCTCCTGTATTTTTGATCAACACTCTTACCGTATAGTTGTGGGCGTTGTCCGCGCGAGCAGCAACATATTCGATCTTTCCATTGATGATCTGACCAGGATAAATGTCTGAACTGATCTGGGCGCTCTCGCCTTCCTTAAAAAGCATGATCTCTTTTTCAGGCACAGAGATCTCTAACTTCAATTGCGTCAGGTCAGTGATCCTTGCTACCGGGTTGGATCCTACTACCGAGCCAGGTTCCACATCGCGAAGTGTGACTGTCCCGCTAAACGGCGCGGTCATGCGGCTTAACTCGATCTGTTTTAAGAGTTGTTTCAGCTGAGATTCTGCGCTCTTGAGGTTAAGATGATAACTGTCGAGTTGCAGTTTGCTCACTCCTCCGCTACCCGCGGCGCTTTCGTGGCGTTCCAGATTTCTTTTTGCTGTATTATAACTTGCTTCCGCGGCAACATATTGGGCTTGAAGGAGATCATCGTCGATCTGAATCAAAATCTTGCCCTCCTTTACGTAGTCGCCTTCTTCAAAGGAAACCAGCTCAACTTCGCCGTGAACCTGAGGTATCAGCATTACTTCACGGAACGCTGTGAATGTTCCGGTGTAGCTCAACGGCTTGTCGAAGTTCTTAAGCGATACCGATTCTGCTTCGACCAGGACCTTCTTGTTGATGTCGGGACGATATACATTCTCTTCTACTGTCCGCTTGTTACTCTTGAGCTTGAAGGCTACTGAAAGAAGCAGGACTGTGATGCTGCTGATGATAATGATTTTAGTTTTCATTGGATATCTTTTTTGATTTTATTGATTGGTTAATAATGTTCCGTTTGCTTTTTTCAACGATAATTCAGCAAGTTTTAGATTGAGCAGTGCGTTGCTGTAATTGGTGCGTGCCGTCGTCAAATCGTTTTGTGCATTGAGGAATTCTGTGATTGAGGTGATGCCGTTCTCATACTCGCTCTGGGAACTTGAGAACAGTTGTTCGGCGAGGTCAAGACTTTTCTTGTTGCTGGCCAGGAGATTCCTATTGGCGATATAGTTTTCCTTTGCGTCAATTAGCTCTTTGTTCGCACTGGATTTCATGAGAGAAAGTGTATTCAAGTTCTTCTGGATTGCGATTTCTTTTTGCCGCAGTTGATTTTGTTTCCGGAAGCCGTCGAAGACAGGGATCTTAAGGGTCAGCGCGAAGGAGCTGGTCTTAATCCAGTCGTTGTTTATCTGTTTGTGAGGAGCAAATGAGTCATAGTATCCGGAATAACCGAAAGTAGCGGTGTTGGTCAGGACCGGGTAATAGCCAGCTGCCACACTTTTCTTATCGAATTCAGAAAGCCTGATCTGTGCTTGCTGTAACATAAGATCCGGACGTTGTGTGATGTCATCCGATTCGTCTAGTGTGAATGATTCGGTATAGTCGAATGACGAGATCTTAATTTCTTCGCCGATATCGACGTTCATCAGATGCTTTAGCAAGGTGATGTTCTTGTCGTATAACAGCGACTGATTGTCGTACTGGTTACGGAGGTTTTCGAGATTGATGAGCATTCGGTTGTGCACGTTTGCCGAAACGATTTCATTTTCTTTCAGTATTGCATTGATTTGAGCTGTCTTTTCGAGGTTGCGAATGTTTTCGGCGAGCCGGTCCAGGTTATCTGCCAGTACCTGAACACTGTAGTAAGTTGACGAGACGTTATACACAATGCTCTCACGCGTCACCAGTTCTTGCAACGCCGATGCCTCTTGCGTCGCCTTGGCCGCTTTGACTCCGATAAGAACAGACTGATTGTACAAATTTTGACTCACCTGAAGATTCCCGGATGTGGTCTGGGCCATGCTCATCGTGAGCTTGGTATATTCGCTTGACGAGCCACCGAACGCCGATGCGGGCGCGTATTGAGAAGGCACATCCTGGTAGTACAGCAGCTGACCGTTGATATCAATCGTTGGCAATAGCGCGCTTTTAATTTCCCGGATCCTATAGTCTGCTGCACTCATGTCAAGCTTGCTGTTCATAAGCTGTTGGTTGTTTGCCATGGCGGCGCGGATACAATCCTGCAGCGTGTACGTTTGAGCAGACGCGCAATAGCTAACGGCCATTAACAGCATCACACATAGTCGTTTCATGTACATGAGGGTGGATTGAGAGGAACTGTCCCCTCTGCCTGAAGACGGTTCCTTGAAATGAAGAGTGGGTTTTTTCATTTTGCTTTTGGTTTTTGATGATGGCGGGATTAACGGGACGGAATTGGCGTTCGGACAGGCGAAAAGGTTCGGTTTAGGAAATCCGAACGCGATTTTGGTTCGAATTTCACGGTTCGTTCCAAAAGCCAACAAGCGTGGGTACAATAGGCAACGCCCTACTGAAAATGGCGCACAAGGTTGCGCACAAGCCACGAAAATGTTTTAAATAAACTGGGGGACAATCCGGTTAGGCCTGAACAACCGTCTTCAGTTGTTGGTCTTTGAATTCGCTCGGCGTGAGCCCGGTGAATTTCTTGAAAACCGTATTAAAGGTAGTTTTGGAATTGAAGCCTGCGTCCATTCCAACGGTAAGGATCTTGCTGTTCTTGCTGGCAGGATCCGACAACAATCGTTTGGCTTCTTCTACCCTGTAACCATTTACAAGGTCATAGAAATTCCTACCGAGGCCTTCATTTATGGCTTGGGTAACCTGGTACGAAGGGGTATCAAGTTTTTCCGCAAGATCCTGCAGCGTAAGTTCGCTTTGAAGGTAGAGCTTTGAAACGTCCATCAGTTGCATCACACGGGTAACGATCTCACGCATCCTTTCATTGCTCATGTTATTTTTTTGAATCCGGGGCTCATCCCCGTGATTTGATTCTTCGATCAGTTCAACTTCTCTGATTGCTGCTTCCAGGTTGTCTGGTGTTGACTCATGGCGAACTTGCCATAACGTCGGTTGAGTTAATCCCCTGAATGCAACGGCATATAAATAAGGTGTGACGATAGCGGTATTGATAAGTATTAGCATCCCAAAATTCTCAGGCGTACGGAGGATCATAAAATAGAGGCCGACCATGATAAGCAGGAGAATAATGTATCCGTTTATCAGCCATCGTACCCAGGAAAGGTTGATCTTGCTGGTTTCTGAGAACAAATGATTGATGGATCGTTGATAAGACGTTAGTGCTTTTCCTGTGAGGAAAAAGTAAAATATCATTTGACCTATACGCACAAAAACCCGGGCTTTGGAAAGCGGAAGGTGTGGAACC
>DASVBA010000614.1:0-2236 GCA_036376095.1 Chryseolinea sp. | reverse complement strand
GCAGAAAGTTTTTTTTATTCGGACAGCTTGATGCAATTATCCGGTTTGAAGATGATCAGAACAGCGCGGATTTTACACTACCGCTAAATGTATTCGCCACCTACCTGCTGAACAATCACCTCTTTCCATTTGTACAGGTAGGGATGGTCAATCTTTGGGGTGACGACTATGACCCCGCGCAATCCTTCACCTATGGCTTCGGCCTTCAATATCAATTCTCCACGATGTTCAACATCAATGCGTTTTATAGTGAGGCATTTAATGGCAGGAATATCTATAAGTTCAGCTCGCTTAATCTGGGGGTGAGGGTGGTGTTTTAGTGCTGTTGGTAAGTGTGAATGTGAATGTGAGTGTGGGTGTTGGTGTTGGTGTGGGTGTGGGTGTGGGTGTGTTCACCGCAGAGTCGCTAAGACGCAAAGTTGCGCAGGGTTAAGGCGAGTTCTTTAGTTGTTGGTTTTCTTCTGCGATTTCTGCGCTTTGCCATCCGTAACGTAGCGAAGGTTGGTGCATTCTTTTGTGTGTTTTGTGCTTAAAAATTCTGGGCGCCTAATGTCAGGGACCAACTGCCTCGTTCATCTTGCCTGAAAGTCGCTGTCAAGAAATTATCTGAAAAAGCAGGAATTTTTGGCGGATGAATTCTTATTATTAATATTGCACCCCTGTTTATCGGATGGGATTTGCCTTTTGCATGGCCTTACCAATCATGGTAAATTTGGAGTTGTTCGGGGCGTAGCGCAGCCCGGTTAGCGCACCACGTTAGGGACGTGGGGGTCGGATGTTCGAATCATCTCGCCCCGACTTCGCCCGCCTAGCTTTACGCGACGGCGGGCTTTTTATTTCAGCCCTTTTATTCATTTGAGTCAAGGATTGTGCCGGGCTACGTCAGGGCGAGGCCCGACAAAGACGGTATATTTATTTACGTCATTGACTCCTGGTCCGATTTCTGATTTTTCCGATAGCGATTTTCCTTACTATCGTCGACAGACAAGAGCATTTGATATACTCTTTTTTCCCGTGGTAGGCAAAAACACCATGTTCGCGTCATCGTAACAAGCATGAAGTGGACATTTACTGTGACCTGGGCGGCCGTGATGGCGACATTTATATCGTGTAACAATGAACCCGGAAGTCTGGGCCTGGCTTACAGCTCTTTCGACAAGGATTACGCGGTTATCCTGGTCGACACGGTCAAAGTGGCCGCATCCACCGTGTTATTGGATTCGATTCCAACTTCTGGAACCGGCTCTATATTAATAGGTGGGTATTCAGATCCGAAACTCGGTGTTCTTAATGCCGACGGATATTTCCAGGTCGGAATTGGAGATTCGTGGGAGCCTGCAGACAACGCGATCTATGATTCTCTTGTGCTCGTGATGAATTACTCTGGTTATCACTACGGTGATACTTCCAGCACTCAGACATTTATGGCTCGCAGAATTACCGCACCGTTTAAAACCTACAGCTTGCCACGGTTTTGGGTGGATGAAAAACAATACTCAGCACTTTACCAGGAATCAAGTCTCTATAACTCCAGCGCCATACGTTATGATGTTTCTGTGTTGGGTAGCAAGACTTTTCGTCCAAGGCCCAATAGCGACGACTCCGTAACAATCAGGTTGGACGATGGACTGGGACGGGAATGGTTCAACCTTGCCAAAAACGAATCCGTTACGATCACGCAGTTGGACAAATTCATTGAATACTTCAAGGGCTTCTCAATTGCTGTGAGTTCTGTGGCTGAGGCAGTAGTAGGTTTTGCTACGGATGAGATTAAGGTACGGCTTTATTATCGGGAATACGCCGACGAAAAACTTGTTCAAAGGGTGCATGAGTTCCCTTTTACGTCGAATCTTTCTTACTACACCAGGATATCGGCTGACCGTACCGGCACAATTCTGGAGAACCTACACAACGATGAACTTTCGGCCGCTGAAACGGAAGACGAAGTTTTTATTCAATCGGGTACCGGTGTCGTTGCAAAGGTGACGTTCCCATATATCAGAAAAATGATTGACCTTGAAGATCTTCTTATCGTTAATGAGGCCAGGCTTTTCATTGAGCCTGTTAACGACTCATACGACGAGGCCTTCAGCCTTCCCCAAAATCTTACGCTTTTTGAAACCGATAAAAGCAATCTTCCTCTAGCACAAATCTATGCAGATTACAACGTTACGGAAGTACAAAAAGCATCCATAAGCATTGACCGGGAGTTTGATAAAACATCCGGCTATGTGTT